>JAZRPN010000104.1:0-1849 GCA_045649225.1 Clostridia bacterium
AGAAATGCTGCAAGCGAGGGCGATGTTGTTTTGCTTTCGAATGCAAGCACAAGCTTTGATATGTTCAATAATTTTGAAGAACGCGGAAATTTATTCAAGAAAATTGTAAATGAACTGAAATAGGTGATAAAATGACGGCAGGCGAATACCTGAAAATACTTGACGGTGAGCGTGGCGTAAGCGGAAACGAAGAGGGCGTCCGTGCTACCGTTAGGGAACTTTTTAAAAAATATTGCGACGAGGTACGATGCGACAAGCTCGGCAACGTAATAGGAAAAATGTGCGGTTTTGATAAAGATGCACCATCAGTTATGATTGAGGCTCATATAGACGAAATCGGACTTATGGTAAGGGGCATTACAGACTGCGGTATGCTCAAGTTTATTACCGTGGGTGGTTTTGACCCTAAAATCCTTACGGGCACAGAGGTTACGGTGCACGGCAAAAAAGACCTTTTTGGCGTGATTGGGGCTGTTCCTCCCCACCTTTTGACCGACAAAAGCACAGCTCCGGCAATAAATGAGCTTTGCGTTGACATCGGTTTCTTTACAAAGGAAGACGCTCAAAAATACGTAAGCATTGGAGATATTATAACAATAAATACTGATTTTACGCCGCTTCTCAATGATTTTGTTTCGGGCAGATGTATTGATGACCGTGGCGGAATTGCTATCATTATGCGCACTATGGAGTTTCTTTCGAGCCAGAAAGTTGCAAACAATATTTACTTTGTAGCAACCGTTCAGGAAGAGGTAGGTCTTCGCGGAGCAAAGGTTTCTGCCGAGGGAATAAAGCCCGATATCGCGATTGCTCTTGATGTTTGCCATGGCACAAGCAGTGGTGTAACTGAGGATGCTTTCCCCTGTGGCAAGGGTCCTGTGATAACGATTGGACCTAATCTTCACAGAAAGCTTACCGATAAAATGATAAAACTCGCAGAGGAAAATGAGATTTTACTCCAAAAGGAAGTTTGCTCAGGAAACACGGGCACAGATGCGTGGGAAATTCAGGTATCCGGAAGCGGTGTTAAGACGGCACTTCTTTCCGTTCCGCTCAGATATATGCACGCAAATTACGAGGTTTGCTCTACAAAAGACCTTGAAAGTGCGGCAAGGCTTATTTCAATGCTTGTTATTTCTTTAAAAGGCGGTGATGACCTGTGCTGGTAAAAGAGTTATGTAATTTAGGTGCACCGACGGGCTTTGAAGACGCTGTGCGTGAGTTTTTGATTAAAAACTCCCCCGTTTCAGATTATGAAATTGACAGTATAGGAAATCTTATATTCCATAAAAAAGGTAGCGGCAGGCGTGTTATGGTTGCCGCTCACATGGACGAGGTCGGCTTTATAATAACCGACATAACAGAAGACGGATTTTTAAAATTCGATACACTTGGGGCAGTCGAGCCGTCCGTTATGAGCAGTAAAAAAGTACTCATTGGAAAAGACAAACTCCCCGGTATTATATGTGCAAAGGCAATTCATCTTCAAAGTGCAGATGAGGTTAAAAAGCCGCATAAGGTAAAAAGTCTTTGCATTGATATTGGAGCCGAAAACAAAGAGGATGCTCAAAAATACGTAAGCATCGGTGATTTTGCCGTATTTGACGGCGAGTTTACCCCGTTTGGCGACAATGTTGTAAAAAGCAAAGCTCTTGATGACAGGGTCGGTTGCGCCGTAATACTTGAGCTTATGAAAAACGATTACGATAGTGATATGTACTTTGTCTTTACAGTACAGGAGGAAATCGGGCTGAGAGGCGCAAAATGCGCCACACACCACATAAACCCCGAGATTGCCCTTGTGCTTGAGGGTACAACCTGTGCAGATATTTCCCCCGACAAGCCACAC
>JAZRPN010000105.1:0-5439 GCA_045649225.1 Clostridia bacterium
CTGACTGCTCTTAACGGAAGGTATGTTCTGTCATTGATAATCTGCGCCGGAACATCCAGTTTGTAGCTTATATCTATTACATCGGGAAGTCCAAGAGGATCGTACTGTATTCGAGTACCTGTTATCTCGCTTCCCCCGATGGAGAGCTGTATTTCTCTTTCTTGGTTCTTTATCTTAACTGTTCTCGTTTCAGGAAGCCATTCAACCTCGTAGCCCATTTTCTCCGCAATTGCACGGATTGGGCAAAGGGTTCTTCCATCGATTATAACAGGCTCGCTGTCGGGATATACCCTCTCATCGTTTACCATAATTTTTACATCGTGATCATCTTCTGGAGAAGGTGTAGATGCTTCATTTTTTCCTGCAGATACCCCGGCTATCATATCAAGATAGGAATCATGGTCGTTTTCCTCAAGACTGCCAAAGTTATAAAAAAGATAGCAATTTCCTTCGTAAACTGTTACTGAAAGAGCAGCATATCCAACATCAGTGCTTCCATCTTCAAAAAGTACTTCAAATGCGCTGACGTAATATAAGAATTTTATGTTTGTATCAGAATAATTCCATGCACAATCAGCCTTTCTTTCCCCGAATCCTGCTATATGCTTTCCCCTGGTAGCAAACGCCTCGACAATTAATTCTTCGCTTAAAAAGGCTTCTGCCAAATAGATAGCTTCTTGGTCAGAAAGTTCTTCCATACTCTCATAGCCTAAATCTCTGATGAGGACTACTACTATACTTTCGCTCTCGTATTTTGAATTTGCGTATCCCTTACCGCCAGACACCTCTTCGAGAAGTGTGTAATTGCCCGGCACCTCAAACTCCAGATCACCAAATCGAGTTTTTTCTGCAGCAGATACCATCACTGCAGGAACGAGCATCAGCATAACCAATAAAACACTTATAATTCTTTTCATTTTAAAAGGCTCCTTTTTGATTTATATTATTACTTTTCCCCTTAAGATAACATTCTTAATATTAAGCTCTTTATCAAGTATTACAATATCGGCACTCTTGCCGGGGGTGATGCTTCCGACTTTGTCGTAGGCCCCCACTGTTTCGGCAGGGTTCTTCGACGCCATCTTGCACGCCTCTTCAAGCGGAATACCGATTGATACAAGGTTGCGCACTGCATCAATAAGATAAATCGTGCTTCCCGATATTGCACCCGTTTCGGTATAAGGATGCTTGTCCTTAACGGTAATTGTTTGCCCTGCACTTTCGTACACACCATCGGGCATTCCATTAAACTTTACGGAGTCTGTGATAAGATTTATCTTGTTGGCTCCCTTGATACTATACACCATCTTAACCATATCGGGATGAACATGGAAGAAGTCGCAAATGAGCTCCGCCTTAGCTTCGCTAAATAAAATTCCGCCAACTGTTCCCGGCTCACGATGGTTAAGACCGCGCATTGCATTGAATGTGTGTGTTCCCTGTTGTGCGCCAAGCTCTACTGCGTGCAGGACATCTTCCATAGACGCATCTGTATGCCCTATCGAGATGCACACATCGTTTTCCACTGCGTATTTTATACACTCGTCGGCACCTTCGTTTTCCGGTGCCATTGTCATAATTTTAAGATATCCCTGAGCCTTATCAACATACTCCTTAAATTCGCTTAAGTCGGGCATTCTTATATTTTCAGGGAGATGCGCCCCCTTAAACTTAACCGAGAAAAACGGCCCCTCAAGGTGAATTCCGAGAAGTTTTGCGCTTTCGTCATCTTCTTTTTCTGCGTGCTTTACAACGTAATCAATGGCGTTTAAAAGCACATCCTTGGGCGCAGCCGAGATAGCCGGAACAATAGATGTTGTTCCCATTTTTGCCACACATGTCGCTATAATCTGAAGCCCGTTTTCGTTTGGATAAACAAGCTCTTCGTTCATAACACCGTGAAAGTGTGTATCTACAAAACCCGGCACAACATAACAATCGGTTGCATCGATGCTACATTCGCTCGATTTTCCGAGCTTTTCAATAATCTCCCCATCTATGGTTACATCAGTTTCTACAAATTTAAACTCATCATTGAGGACTTTTCCGCCCTTGATAATCATGCAAAACGCCCCTTTTGATTTCAACCTATTTTTCTCCAAGCACAAGCTTGTATCCGCCTGCACCATACTGCAGGCATCTGTTAACTCGTGAAATTGTGGTTGTTGACGCCCCCGTTGCAGAAACAATCTCGTTAAATGTATTGTTGCTCATAAGCATTTTTGCAACCTCAAGGCGTTGAGCAATCGTCTCAAGCTCTTTCATTGTGCAGATATCTTCAAAAAATCGACTGCACTCTTTTTCATTTTTGAGCGACAAAACTGCTTTATACAGATTTGAGAAATCTATGTCTTTGGTCATATCAATATTCCTCTCAATTTTCGTTAAGCTTTTGCAGGAAGGCACGTGTTTTTGCGTGTTTGGGGTTATCCAAAACCTCTTCGGGAGTGCCATCTTCAAGCACACCGCCATCTGCCATAAAGACGATGCGGTCCGCAACATTTCGTGCAAACTCAATTTCGTGTGTTACGATTACCATTGTAACGTTTTTCGATGCAAGGTCGCGGATAACCTTCAAAATCTCACCCGTAAGCTCGGGGTCAAGTGCCGAGGTAGGCTCGTCAAAGAACAAAACCTTGGGGTTAAGAGCGAGTGCCCTCGCAATAGAAACACGCTGCTGCTGCCCACCCGAAAGCTGACAGGGGTAGTTATTCATCCTGTCGGAAAGCCCTACACGAGCAAGAAGTGCCTTTGCGTTTTCCTCAATCTCATCGTATATCTGTTTTTTGTTTTTCTTGAAGTCTTCTCTTTCCTTTGCGAGAAGCTTTGGTGCAAGAGTTATATTTTCGAGCGCACTGTACTGCGGAAAAAGGTTAAACGACTGAAATACAAGTCCGAAGTTAAGCTGATTTTTACGAATTTGAGCAGGCGTGAGTTTTTTCTCCGCCTTGCTGTCGAAAATTGTTTCGCCGTCGGCAATAATCTGCCCGCCGTCCGCCTCTTCAAGAAAGTTTATACATCTTAAAAGCGTGGTTTTTCCGCTTCCCGATGAGCCGATTATTGCAACAACCTCACCCTTTTCAACGGAAAAGCTTACACCCTTTAAAACTTCTGTTTTATTAAAGCTTTTACGCAGGTCTTTAACGTCTAAAATTTTCATTTTATTACCCCCTGTAGTAATCGAGCTTCTTTTCTATATAGCCGAAAATAATGGTGAGTATTCCGCAAAAAGCGAGATAAAATACTCCCGAATAGAATAACGGCCAGAGAATATGCTCACTGTTCATAAATCTCTTTGCGTTCCAGGTGATTTCGTAAATCATTATGGTGTTTGCAAGAGATGTATCCTTTACGAGAGTAAGAAATTCGTTACTCATTGGCGGGATAATGCGTTTAACAACCTGCAAAAGAATTACCTTAAAGAAAATTTGCGACTTAGTAAGACCAAGCACTGCACCTGCCTCATACTGACCCCTGGGGATTCCCTCAATGCCACCTCTGAAAATTTCGGAAAAATAGCAGGCGTAATTAAGCACAAAGGCTATCATTACCGCTACAAAGGTATCCATTCCGCTTATTCCCAAAAGACCGGGTCCAAAACCAAACACGATAAGCTGAAGCATAAGCGGTGTTCCGCGAATAATCCATATCAGTGTTTTAATAGGCCATTTGATGACCTTGATTTTGCTCATAGACCCGAACGAGATGATAAGCCCGAGCGGAATCGCCATAATAAGCGTAAGTGCAAATATCTTGAATGTGGTAAAAAGCCCTTCAAGAAGGCTTAGTGTAACCGTAATAAAAATTGACATTTCAAACTCCTATGTATGCAATCAATAGACTCCAAAAAAGAGTTGTTTAAAAACGAGCGGTGTAAACACAGTGCTTTTAAACAACTCCTTTTCAAATCAAAGCAGTTTAATTAAAATGCAAGATTAAGTTCGTATTTTTCAGCAAGTGCAGGAAGTGTTCCATCCTCGTTAAGTTCGTCGATGATTGCATCAACCTTTGCTGTAAGGTCAGAACCCTTTCTGAAACCGATACCATATTCTTCTGCTGTAAGTTCGATAGAATATGCAAGAGCATCATAGCTTGTGCCCTCAGCTGTCATTGACTTAGCCATTGTGATATCGATAACACATGCATCAGCCTGACCGCCAACAACTGCGAGAAGTGCATCTGTCTGTGCAGCTACAGGTGTGTAAGCACCGTCAAGACCATTGTCCTTGATTGCAGCTTCGCCGGCAGAACCTGCTTCAGCAGCAAACTTAAGGCCCTTAAGGCTTTCAACATCAGCGTAGTCTGCGATAACATCCTTATTCATAACAACTACCTGTGCGTTCTTTACATAAGCCTTTGAAACATCGCAGTTCTTTTTAACTTCGTCAGAGATTGTCATACCGTTCCAGATACAGTCAATCTTTTCAGCGTCAAGAGTAACAAACTTTGTGTCCCAGTTGATTTCAACGAATTCGGGTTCTACGCCAAGCTTTGCACAAACTGCTTCTGCAAATTCTGTGTCAAAGCCTGTAAGCTTACCGTCTTCCATATAGTTCATGGGCTCATAAATTGTGTAACCGATAACAAGCTTTTCAGCCTCGTTAGCTGCCTGCTTCTCACCACAAGCTGTGAAGAGTGCAAATGTAAGCACTACTGCAAGAATAATTGATAATACTTTTTTCATAATAAATAACCTCTTTTCGTTTGTTGTGTTATTATATTACCACTCTACCGCGCTAAAGTCAAGTCTTTTTTTAAAAAATTTTTTAGTTATCACAATTTGCGTGCGCATGGGTAAAGACATCTGCAACTTCGGATATGGTCATAAAAGCCTTCGGGTCAACAGAGTGGACTATTTCTCTCAGCCTTGAAATCTGAAAACGGTTTACTATGAAGTAGACCACGTTTGTTTCCTTTTTGGAATAAGCCCCCTTACCATTTATGATTGTTGCACCCGTTTCAAAAGCATCCATAAGCGCATCCGCTACCTCGCCCGATTTTGCAGTAACTATCATAACGCCTTTTGAACGATCTAAACCCTCGACAATAAAGTCAATTGTTTTGAGAGCCGCCATATAAGTTACAATGGAATACAACGGCAAAATCCAGCTGCTCAGTACAATTCCGCAGATAACATACAAAACAACATTATAAACCATCACAAAGGTTCCAACCGTTATCCCGATTTTCTTTGCGAAGATAACCGACATAACCTCAACGCCGTCAATGGCACCGCCGAAACGGATTGTAAGACCGCTACCCACGCCTGAAATCAATCCGCCGAAAAGTGCACAAAGGAGCAAATCATCCCCTGCAAGCGGAGATGCTATTGATACATCAATCGGCAGAATATCGGTTATAAGCCACGCACAAAAAGAATACACGATAACCGTAAATATCGAATAAATCGTGAAAACCTTGCCCTGCCTTTTAAAGCCA
>JAZRPN010000106.1:0-14044 GCA_045649225.1 Clostridia bacterium
GCGGAGGACGAAGTTAGGCTGTCGCCTTGCGAGGACGACAAATTTAAAGGATAAAAATTTAACGCATTTAAGGCTTATGGGGCTTGGCTCCCCTCGGCTTAACCGAAAGGATTGATTACCTTGTATAAAAGCGATATAGAAATTGCTCAGTCAGCAAAAATGCTCCCGATTACCGAAATTGCAAAGACAGCAAATATCGATGATAAGTATCTCGAACAGTACGGTAAACATAAAGCGAAAATTGACCTTTCAATATTAAACGAGAATAAAAATAAAGACGGCAAGCTCGTGCTTGTTACGGCGATTACTCCAACACCTGCGGGCGAGGGTAAGACCACCACAACAATCGGTCTTGCAGACGGTCTCAGGAAAATAGGCAAAAATGTTATGGTTGCACTGCGTGAGCCATCACTTGGCCCCGTTTTTGGTATAAAGGGCGGCGCTGCAGGTGGCGGATACGCACAGGTTGTACCGATGGAGGATATAAACCTTCACTTTACAGGCGACTTCCACGCAATCGGTGCGGCAAACAATCTTTTAGCCGCTATGCTTGATAACCACATTTATCAGGGCAATGCACTTAATATCGACCCGAGAAGAATTACATGGAAGCGCTGTGTTGATATGAACGACCGTCAGCTCAGGTTCGTTACCGATGGTCTCGGCGGCAGAGTAAACGGTGTTCCGCGTGAGGATGGATACGATATTACAGTTGCATCTGAAATTATGGCGGTGCTTTGCCTTGCATCTTCTATTGAAGATTTAAAGAAAAGACTTTCAAATATTATTGTTGGATATACCTATCAGGAAGAGCCTGTTACTGCAGGTCAGCTTAAAGCAGCAGGTGCTATGGCGGCACTTCTTAAAGATGCTCTCAAGCCAAACCTTGTTCAGACACTTGAAGGAACACCCTCTCTTGTACACGGTGGACCTTTTGCAAATATTGCACACGGCTGTAACAGTGTTATCGCAACAAAAATGGCAATGCGTCTTGGTGACTACGCAATTACCGAGGCAGGCTTTGGTGCAGACCTTGGTGCAGAAAAGTTTTTGGATATCAAATGCCGTTATGCAGGCCTTAAGCCGTCGGCAGTTGTTATTGTTGCAACAGTGCGTGCTCTTAAGATGCACGGTGGTCTTCCGAAAACTGAGCTTGGCGAGGAAAATCTCGATGCTCTTATAAAGGGTATCCCGAATCTTCTGAAGCATGTGTCAAACATTAAGGATGTTTACAAGCTTCCGTCAGTAGTTGCAGTAAACAAGTTCCCGACAGATACCGATAAGGAAATTGAGCTTATTATAAGTGAATGTAAAAAGCTTGGCGTAAACGTTGTTTTGTCTGATGTATGGGCAAAGGGCGGCGACGGCGGTATCGACCTTGCAAACGAGGTTGTACGCCTTTGTGAAGAAGAGAACGATTTCTCCTTCTGCTACGCGGATGAATTATCTATCGAAGAAAAGGTAGAGAGCATTGTAAAACGTGTATACGGCGGCAATGGAGTTGTATTTGATAAAAAGGCGAAGAACGAGATTGACAAGCTCACTAAGCTTGGGTATGGCAATCTCCCCGTTTGTATTGCAAAAACGCAGTACAGCTTTTCTGACGACCCGACAAAGCTTGGCGCACCCGAAGGCTTTACAGTTACTGTGCGTAATGTAAAAATTTCGGCAGGTGCAGGCTTTATCGTAGTTCTCACAGGCGAGATTATGACAATGCCCGGTCTTCCAAAGGTTCCGGCAGCAGAAAAAATTGATGTTGACGAGAACGGCAAAATTACGGGTCTATTTTAATCAAATCAAAAAAGGAACTCATATCATTTTGTATATGAGTTCCTTTTTGCTTTATAAGTTTTATCGCGAGCGGAAATGACCAATTTTAAATTCGGTTAGAACGCGACATGGGTGAAGCGGCACGCTTCTTATACCATCATAACAGGGTCGGGAACGATTTTAACAGGTGATACGCCCTCGAAAGGAATTTCACCGAAGATTGCCTTAACAAAGGCATCGATAAGGTCGGGTGATGCACCGTAAGTGTTAATAAATGTTTCGGCACTTGCCATAACTCCGTGATGAAGATACGGATAACCCATTGAAACAGCGAGCGACTTTTTCATACCCCTGTTAAATGCGTAGTGGAAGGTAGCACATTCTTCACCAAATAGTGTCCATCCACCCTTGGGAGCGTGAGAGGCTACATAAGCTGCATAGATAATAAGGTCGCTTGTAGCATCAATCTCTTCCATTTCGTCATAGCTTGAAAGCCTTCTCTGAAGGCGTACGTTTATGCCTCTTTCTTCAAGAACAGATTTTAAATATCCAAGGTCCCTAAAGAAGTTGTCTGCGTGTGTTGAACAAATGATAGTAACATTTTTAATCTTTTTCTGGTCAACGGGGAGCAAATTCTGGTTGTCGTAAAGAAGTGTGATTGCCTTTTCTGCAATTTTCTTGTTGATTTCTCTTGAGTGAGGAGTAACATCTGCTGCCTTATACGGCGGTTCAAAATGGTCACCATTGAAGAGACCAACCTTTTCCTTCATATCAAGAACTCTCTGGCAAGCATCGTCAATTCTTGACTCGGAGATTACACCTTCCTTAACTGCATTTTCAATGATGTCGCCTGCTCCGGGGTAAACGCCCAAAAGAACGTCGTTACCTGCGTTTACAAGGTCAATGATAAGTTCATCGTAGTTGTCGTAGCAGCTTGTAAGAGCCGTCATAACGATACCGTCTGTTACAACAACGCCCTTAAAGCCCATTTCACCTTTAAGAAGGTCAGTAATAATTTTCTTTGAAACTGTAGCGGGACGAACCTTACTTTTAATCTTTGAATCGTCAAATGCAGTAAATCCCATGTGAGTTATCATTACAGAGTATACACCACTGTCAATAAGTCCCTGGTAAACCTTACCCTGCTTTTCCCACCAGTCTTCCTTGCTCATAACACTGTGCTGAGCTGTAAAGTGAGAGTCCCTACCGCTTGCGGTCTTAATTCCGCCACCGGGGAAGTGCTTTATTGTTGCAGCTACGCCCTCAGACTGCATACCACGAATCTGAGCTGCTGAAAGACGAATCATCTTATCAACATCATCGGGAGCGATAGAACGCATAAGACCGCTCTGGAATCTGTTTGAAATCTCGGTAACGGGTGCCCAACGCCAGTTAGCACCTGCACAACGAAGCTCCCTTGCAATGCATCTGCCAAGCTCCTCTGCGAGTTCTTCTGAATCGCACGCACCGATAGCGAGCGGCTTACAAAAGATTGTAAGGTCGCCGCACATTCTGCCTGGGCCATCAGCCTCGCAGTCAAGCGATGCAAGTGCAGGGATTTTAAGATAGCTGTTCTGCTTTTGAAGAAGCTTTCTGTGATTTTCAGAAATGATTGATGAACCGTTGGGGTCAGTAAGGTCAACCTGGTCAATGTGATAAACGTCAACCTGGTCAGCCCACATTACGCCAAACTGCTCCTTCTGCACATATTCCTTTACTTCTTCTTCAGTTCTTTTTCTTGGGGGATTTACCGTAGTATCACAATATACGTGGTACTGATAGGGAAGAAGCATCTGGCCGATTTTTTCTCTGAGCGTAAGCTCTGAAAGTAATGGTTTTTTCATAACAATTACCTCTCTTTATAAATTAAAATTTAACTCTGTCGGGAATAAGTTTCACGGGTGATTTGCCGACAATCGGAATTTCGCCAAAGATTGCCTCAACACTGGCTTCCATAAGGTCGGGCGATGTGCCATAAGCGTTAAGGAAGGTCTCTGCATTTGCCATAACTTCGTGATGCAAGTGCGGATGACCGAATGAAATACCAATTGACTTTTCGTTACCTTTAGTAAAACCGTAGAAATATGTATTGATTTCTTCACCAAAGAGTGTCATCCATCCTCTCGGGTTGTGAGGACCAACATAAGCTGCAAAGATGATAAGGTCGCTTGTAGCATTTATCTCGTCCATTTCAACATCGCTTGAAATTCTTCTCTGAAGACGAACATTCATACCTCTGTCCTCAAGGCATTTTTTCATGTGCTCAAGCTTGCGGAAGAAACTACCCGCATGTGCGGAGCATATGATAGTAACATTCTTGATGTTATCCTTATTAACGGGGAGAAGTCCCTGGGTGTCCCTTACAAGTGTGATTGCCTTTTGTGCTATCTGGCGGTTAACCTCCCTTGTGTGAGGAGTTATATCAGCCGCCTTGTACGGAGGATTCCAGTAGTCATCCTCGAACAGACCGATTTTCTCTTTCATATCAAGAACTCTCTGGCAGGCATCGTCAATTCTTGATTCTTCTATCTTGCCGTCTTTAACTGCCTTTTCGATAATATCGCCTGCACCGGGGTATACACCGAGGAGTACATCGTTACCTGCATTCATAAGCTCAATAATAAGTTCTTCATAACTGTCAAAGGCTCCCATAAGTCCAGCCATGGCAATACCGTCTGTAACAACAACACCCTTAAAGCCCATCTCGTTTTTAAGAAGATCTGTAACAACCTTTTTGGAAACGGTAGAAGGGCGATGTTTGCCTTTAAGCTTTGAGTCGTCGCAAGCGGGAAAGCCCTCATGACCTACCATTACTGAGTAAACTCCACCATCAATAACACCCTGGAAAATCTTACCCTGCTCTTCCCACCATTCTTCCATAGTGGATGTAAGGTCAGACGGGCAGAAATGCGAATCTCTGTACTCGTATTTGTCGCCGCCGGGGAAGTGCTTTGCAGTTGCTGCAACACCCTCAGCTTGCATACCGCGTATATGTGCATTGGAAAGGCGTATAACTTTGTCGGGGTCATCCTGTGCAAAAGCACGCATAAAGCCGAGAGCAAATCTGTTCGAAACATCAACAACGGGAGCCCAACGCCAGTTAGCCCCTGCACAGCGAAGCTCTTTTGCGATGCATCTGCCGAGCTCTTCAGCAAGCTCTTCCGAGTCGCACGCACCGGTAGCAAGCGGACGGCATGTCAGGGTTAAGTCCCTGCACATATTACCTGCACCCTCAACCTCGCAGTCAAGCGATGCAAGTGCCGGTATTTTACCGTAGTCGCTCTGTTTTTTCAACACCTTTTTGTGCTGCTCTGAGGTTACCGGAGAACCGTTAGGGTCCGAAAGGCCAGGCTGTTCTATGCTGTGAACATCTATCTGGTCAGCCCAGATTGTGCCAAACTGCTCCTTTTGCACATAGGCCTTTACTTCTTCGTCTGTTTTGTTTCTAACGGGGGTTGCTTCTGTGTCGCAGTACACATGGTACTGGTAGGGAAGCAGACACTGCCCGATTTTTTCTCTCAGTGTCATTTCTGAAAGCAATGGCTTTTTCATAAAAAATCACTCCTACTGTATTTTGATTTCATAATAGCATTTATCAAAATAACAAACAATATAAAATAAAGAAAATTTGTACAAAACCGCAACTTTTATTTTGTTTTGTTGATGCTCGCAATGTACTCGCTTGGAGATTTGTTCTCGAAAGACTTAAATAGCTTGCTGAAGTAGTGTATCGAGGAAAAACCAAGGTTTGCCGAAAGCTGAGTAAGACTTGTGTTGCCCTCCCTGAGAGCTTTTTTTGCGTTTTCAATACGGAGCTTGTTTATGTAATTTATTACTGTGTCGCCGTAGGCGCTTTTAAAGCTTTTGCAGATAGTGGTCTTATTTGTTCCAAACAGAAAGCAAAGGTCGTCGAGCGTAATTTTTTCACGGTAGTTGTTATTTATATAGGTAAAAATCTCCTCAAGCTTGATATCTGACTGTGTAGCTTTGTTTGTTACAGAGGGCAGTTCAATGCTTCTTATAAGCTCAATCAAAAATAACTCAAGCTTGAGCTTAAGCATCTGGTCTGCACCAAACGGAGAATCCTCTCGCTTTTTCATATCACGAATATTGGCAACATCATAAGGCGGCAGAAAAACACTTCGTCCCTCTTTTACAACCTCAGTAAGATTGCGTATCAGTTCATTTGAAAGGGTATATGCCTTTTTCGAGAACAAGTCAAGCCTTTCGCAGTCGCACTCAAAACCTATTATTATAACGTTTGGTGTGCTGTCGCCAATGCACGAAAGTGAGTGCACCTCGCCGTTTTTGTGAATTAAGAGCTGCTTGCTTCCAAGTGTGCCGGAATATCCGTCGGACTCAACCTCTATGTTGCCACTGTCAATGTAAATCAGTTCACGAAAAGGGTGCTCGTCCTTGAAAGTGTGATATTCCTTTGTAAATTCAAAATAATGGATATTTGCCATCCTTGTAACTGTTACATCGATTTTAAAATCTTTGAGTTTAAATTCCATAAAAACACCCCTTGGCTTCATAATACCACAAACAAAAATCTTGTGTCAATATTAAAAAAATTTAATATATTACAAAAACAGTTTAATATAATCTAAATACAAGCACTAAATTTTTTGTTACAATAAAAACATAAAATAATAGGGAGTGATAATATGAATAGAAAAATTGAATTGACGAGAGACCTTTTTAACACAAGATCGAAAGAGGTTTTCAGCAGCCACAACTTCACACTTGTTGCGACTTCCTTCAAGTATTCTACAGGTATTGAGGCTATAAAACTTCAGAACAGCAAGGGCTATGTTACCCTTCTTCCTTTTATGGGACAGATGATCTGGGACATGCAGTTCCTCGGTCATAATATGGTTATGAAGTCTATTTATGATGAGCCTGAGGTTTGCTACGAAAACTACGGCGAAAGCTACGGTTGCTTTATGATGCATTGCGGTCTTACTGCAATGGGTAACCCCACAGAGGCAGACACTCACATTCCGCATGGTGAGCTTCCGATAGCAAAATACAAAAAGGCTTACCTTATCGTTGGTGAAGATGAAAAGGGTAAGTACATTGCACTTACCGGTCTTTACGAATTCAAGAGAGCGTTTACTCATAATTATGCTTTCACCCCCGAGGTAAGACTTTACGAGGATGCTTCAACAATCGACATCATCGTAAACATCAAAAACAACAAGGATTTACCGCTTGAATATTTCTATCTTTGCCACATTAACTACCGTCCTGTAGACGGGGCAAAGCTTTTGTATACTGCAAAGCACGAAAATATTATAGCTCACAAGGAAGTGCCTGACGGTTACCCCGAGCCTGCTGCTCAGAAAACCAAAGACTACCTTGAAAAGCTCGAAAAGGATCCGTCAATTATGGATACAATCGACAGCGCAACTCAGTCTTATGCTCCTGAAATTGTTTTCACCTGCAAATATGATGCTGATGAAAACGGAAACGCACATACACTCCAGGTTCTCCCTGACGGATATTCCTGCTATGTGTGCCATCGTCCTGAAGAGCTTCCTTTTGGTGTCAGATGGATTGCAAGAACAGGAGATGAGGATGCTCTCGGTATGGTTCTTCCCGCAACTGCAGAGCACAAGGGTTACCTTTACTGCAAAGAGCGTGGTTATGAAAAATACCTTCAGACAGGCGAGGAAGTTACATTCCATATGACAACCGGTATTTTAACCGCAGAAGAAACTGAAAAAATTAAAAACATTATAAAATAAATTAGGAGGAATTTAAAATGGCAAACAGAATTTGTATCCCCGATTATGAGTACAAGGAGAGAATTGCGAAAGCAGCTAAGCTCGTAAGAGAAAGAGGTCTTGACGTAATGGTAGTATGCTCAACAGAGTCTGACTACGCAAACGCAAGATATTTCAGCGGCTTCTGGCCCCTTTTCGAGCGTGCAGGTGTTGCAATCGCAGCAAACGGTGACGCAGCACTCATGGTTGGTCCCGAGTGTATCATTTTCGCAAAGGACGTTTCAGGTTCAAGAATTGAAAAGATTTTCTGCCTTCGTGAGTTCAGAGAGTCAGCTGACCCCAGCTACCCCGAGCTTCATGCTGATACATTCAACGATGTATTCAAGGCAATCGGCGTAACAGGCGAGAATATCAAGATTGGTCTTGGCAGCTACGTTGAATGTAGTCTTCCCATTATGGAAGGTCTTAAGGATAGCTTCCCCAAGGCTGAAATCGTAAAGTGCAACGATATCATGGTTGAGCTTCGTAAGATTAAGAGCGCTAACGAGCTTGCTTGTATCCAGGAAGGCTTCAGAATTGTTGACATTGCAACAGACGAAGTTATCCGTAACCTTAAGCCCGGCGTAACTGAGCTTCAGATGGTTGGTATCGCTCAGCGTGTTATTTACGAAGAGGGTGCAGAGTACGAGGGTCTTCCCATGTACGTATTCAGCGAAAAATCAACAAGCCACGCTATCAGCCGCTCAGGTTACAGAACAATCGGCAAGAACGATATCGTTCAGCTTAACCTTTCTGCTAAAATTGATGGTTATTCACCTGCAATCGGTCTTCCCATTGCAATGGGCAAGCTCGAGGGTGACAGAAGAAGAGTTGTTGAATTCTGTAAAGAAGCTCACGACTGGACTTGCAACCAGCTTAAAGCAGGTGTAATGGCTAGCTCAGTAGCAAAGGATTTCTACAAGATGTATGTTGATAACGGATTCGAAAAGAACTTCGTTTACGGTCCCTGCCATGGTACAGGTATGATCGAGGTTGAAGCTCCCTGGATGGAAACATCTTCAGAATATCCTCTTGAAGAGAATATGACATTCCAGGTAGATACATTCATCATGGGCGAAGGCTTCGGCTGCAGATGGGAAATCGGTGCTGCTATCACTAAGGACGGTTGCCACAAGATGACAGATTACCTCAACAAGGGCATCATTGAACTTGGATTCTAAGAGGTGAATTTAAATGGAATATAATATGAGTTTTCCCAGAGAGCTCAATCGTGTGAAAGAAAACAGAATCCCCACAATAATCTGTGGCGGTACTGTAGAGTATCACGGTCCGCATTGCTCTTACGGATGCGATACATTAATTGCTGAAGGCCTTATCAAAAAGCTTGCAGAGAAAAAGGAACTTATGATTGCTCCTACAATCTACTACAGTCCTTCAAGCTATGCGGTTGCTGATGAAACAAGCGGCACTGTACATATTGAAGAAGACGTGTTTGAGGCGTATCTTTTCCAGATTTTCATGAATATGCTTGATGCCGGACTTCGTAATATCTACGTTGTTATCCATCATCAGTTTGAGCAGGAAAATGCAATGCCTATGACTCTTTCTTATATGAAAGCCGCAAAGCGTGCAACAATGCGTTATCTTGAAAAAACTCAAGGCCGCGGCTGGTGGGGTAGTGAAAACTACGCAAGCTACTACGAAAACCTCGGCGGCGGAGATGATCCATTCAGCTGGATAAAGGTTATTCCCACAATGAGTACAGAGGTTCAGAATGCCACAGGTTACGACCACGCAGGCAAGTACGAATGTTCAATCCTTATGTCGCTTTATCCCGATGCTGTTAAGCTTGACAGGCTTGGAGATATAAACCACTGGTTTACAAAGAGTGCTGCTGAAGCAAGCACAGAAATCGGCGACGAGATGGTAAGGCTTTCTCTTGAATATCTTGATAAGAAAATAGTATAAGGGAATGTTAAAAACGCCCAGAACGCAAAAGGCGAAAGAGGGTTGAAAGGAAATTTTCAATTCGCTTAAAATTTAAAATTCAATAGGAAAAAACACCGTCTGAGACGGTGTTTTTCTTTTTCTTAAGCCTTTTGCTACGAACAAACTTCGCCCTCGTAGTATCTATATACAACTTCGGGTAATCCAAGAAGCCAATAGGCTTCTTGGCTCAGTTTGTCCGTTCTGAACATTTTTTCCTATTCCCCAAAAAAAGGACTGTAAAACCGCAGTTTTACAGTCCTTTATGTCTGCTTTTATTTACTGAGTCTTCTTCTTTGAAAGAATAATGTTTGTGATAATTCCAAGGATAAGAGCACAAGCGATAGCTGTGTTTGTAACCTTGCCGATAGCCATTGCCATACCACCGATACCGGGGATAAGAATAGCAGAAACTGTAAAGAGGTTTGCGTGGTCTTCAAGGTCAACCTTCTGAATCATTTTAAGACCGGATACTGCAATAAAGCCATAAAGTGTTATACATACACCACCCATTACACAACCGGGAATAGAATCAAGGAATGCAACGAAAGGCGAAATAAAGGAGATTATAAGCGCCATAATTGCTGTTGTTGTAATTGTAACTACAGAAGCGTTTCCTGTGATAGCTACGCAACCAACAGATTCGCCGTATGTTGTGTTGGGGCAACCACCAAAAATTGCACCGAAGAATGAACCAACGCCGTCGCCAAGAAGAGTTCTGTGAAGACCGGGCTCTTCAAGAAGATCGCTTTCAATGATTGATGAAAGGTTTTTGTGGTCAGCGATATGTTCTGCAAATACAACAAATGCAACGGGAATATAAGCTACTGCAACAGTTGCTACATAACTCCAGTTGAATTCTCCAACACCCTTAAGAGCCTCAAGGAAAGTAAACTCTGGAACTGCAATAAATGTAGAAAGAGTAATTCCGTTTTCTACAAGAGCCTTGAAAGGAGCAAAGTCAATAATGCAAAGATTAGCGTTACCTGTATTGATTCCGATAATTGTAAAGATCAATGCAACAGCGTAACCTGCGAGGATGCCTATAATAAAGGGGATAAGCTTTGTCATCTTCTTGCCGTAAACGGAGCAAAGAGTAACAACGATAAATGTAACAAGTGCGCAAATAAATGATACCCAGATGTTTGATGTCATAATAAAAGCACCATTACCGTCTACAGGACCATAAGAGAAAACGTCCTTTACAGCCGCGCCTGCAAGAGAAAGACCGATGAGAGCAACAGTAGGTCCGATAACAACAGGGGGCATAAGCTTTGCAATCCACTTAACGCCTGCAACCTTAACTATGATTGCTATAACAACATAAACAAGGGCTGCAAACAGTGCGCCGAGGATAAGGCCAAGATAACCAAGAGACATTGATGCTGCGCCGGCAAATGCTGCGGACATAGAACCAATGAATGCAAAGGATGAACCAAGGAAAACAGGGCTTTTAAACTTTGTGAAAAGCTGATAAATTATAGTACCTGCACCTGCACCGAAAAGAGCTGCTGAAGCAGTCATTCCGTTACCTACAATAGCCGGAACAGCTATTGTAGCTGCCATTATAGCGAGCAGCTGCTGAATAGCAAAAACAATAAGCTGCCCGAACTTGGGTTTGTCTTTTACGCCATAGACAAGTTTCATATGAAATCTCCTCCATAAAATAAATTGGGTTGTGAAACCTTAACAAATCAATTATATCATAGCAAGAAATTTTTGTAAATATTTTTTTCTTTTTGTCGAAAAAAGGTTTTTATTTTCCAGGCAGGTTCTCCTTTATCATTTAACACTTGAAATATTTTGATTATTATGGTTAAATAATATAAGTAGTTATGGAGGTTTTAATATGAGTATGCTTAACAACTGTGAACCAAAGCAGGTTTTTGAATATTTTGAGAAGATTTGCGCCATTGCGCACGGGTCGGGAAATATGGAAAAAATAAGTGAATTCTGTATGGAGTTTGCAAGAGATAACAATCTCAAAGCCATTCGTGATGAGGCAAATAATGTTGTTATATTTAAAGACGCTACTAAGGGCTTTGAAAATGAAAAACCCATCATCTTGCAGGGGCATCTTGATATGGTGTGCCAAAAGGAAGACGATTGTGATATAAATTTTGAAACTGATGGTATCAAAATTGTGCAGGATGGCGATTTTATAAGAGCTGACGGGACATCTCTCGGTGCAGATAACGGCATTGCGGTTGCTATGATTATGGCAATTCTTGCAAGTGATACAATAGCCCATCCTCCCATAGAGGCGGTTTTCACAACCGATGAGGAAATCGGGATGATTGGTGCAGGCAAGCTCGATGTGAGTATTCTCAAAGGTAAAACAATGATAAATCTTGACTCTGAAGAACAAGAGGTGCTGACCGTTTCTTGTGCAGGGGGAGTTGACTGTAAAATCTCCATCCCCGCAGAAAGGACTCTGGCTCAGGGTACAAGACTTACAGTAACTGTTAAAAATCTGATGGGCGGGCACTCAGGCGTTGAAATAGATAAGGGCAGAGTAAACGCAAATATTCTTATGGGCAGGGTTTTGAACCACGTAAAAAACGAGATTGATTTTGATCTCGTGAAAATAGGCGGCGGAGATAAGAAAAACGCCATTACCGTAAAATGTGAGGCACAGGTGGTTGTAAATGACGCTCAGGTCTTTACAAGTGCTTTAACAGAGTATTTTGATATAGTTAAAAAGGAAATTTCAGAAAGAGAGAAAAACGTAAGCCTTGAAATTTGCGAAAATGAAAGCGGAGAATTCGAGGTGCTTGATAAAAAAAGTGCAGACAAGCTTTTGTATATGCTCCTTACAACGCCAAATGGGGTTGTGGATATGAGCTGCGAAATTCCGGGGCTTGTTGAAACCTCGCTCAACTTAGGAATACTTAAAACGGAAGAGAAAGCCATTGCTATGGAATATGCTCTTCGCAGTAACAAAAAGAGCGCTCTTGATTTTCTCGCAGAAAGGCTTTGCGTATTTGCCGCATACAATTCTTGCGAAGCAGAACTTTCGGGAAGATACGAACCCTGGGAATATAACGCAGTTTCTCCGCTCAGAGAAATATATATAAAGGCTTTTGAAGAAAAGTTCGGGCACAAGCCAAAGGTTGAAGCAATCCACGCAGGCCTTGAGTGTGCAGTCTTTTCTGCAAGCATAGATGGCCTTGACTGCATTGCAATAGGTCCCGATATGTCCGGCGTTCATACAACGGAGGAAAAGCTCAGTATTTCTTCAACAAAGGCAATGTTTGAACTTTTGTGTGAAGTAATTGGTAAAATAAGATAAAAAAGTTGATTTTTGTAATTATTTGTGGTATATTGGATAGCGTATGAAAAATGCCCTGGAAAACAGGGCGGATTGGAGAAATTATGGATAACAAAAATTTTAAGCCGTATGTTCCGGCAGAAAAAATCACTCCCGAGCTTACCGCTACATCAATAATAATTGGTATTATCCTCTCTGTTATTTTTGGTGCGGCAAACGCATATCTGGGACTCAGAGTCGGAATGACTGTTTCGGCGTCAATTCCGGCAGCAGTTATTGCAATGGGTGTTATACGCGTTATGATGCGTAAAAACTCAATACTTGAAAGTAACATAGTGCAGACAATCGGTTCCGCTGGCGAATCGCTTGCGGCGGGTGCAATCTTTACACTTCCTGCTCTTTTCCTTTGGGCAGCAGAGGGTAAAGCAGATAAACCCGGCTTGATTGAAATCACGGTTATCGCACTTTTGGGCGGACTTTTGGGCGTTTTCTTTATGGTTCCGCTTCGTAATGCTCTTATCGTAAAAGAGCACGGCGTTCTTCCTTATCCCGAGGGAACTGCCTGTGCAGAGGTGCTTCTTGCAGGTGAAGAGGGTGGTGCAAATGCATCAACCGTATTTGCAGGTATGGGCTTTGCTGCACTCTTTAAGTTTATTATCGATGGACTTAAGCTTGTTGCAGGTGAAATATCCTTTAGAGTCAAGGGCTTTGCAGGTGAAATCGGTACACAGATTTACCCCGCAGTAATGAGCGTTGGTTACATCTGTGGTGCAAGAATTTCTTCTTATATGTTTGCAGGCGGCGTGCTTAGCTGGCTTGTACTTATTCCGCTTATTGTGCTTTTTGGTAAGGATATCATTCTTTATCCCGGTACCACTCCTATCGGCGAAATGTTTGCGACAGGCGGTGCAAGTGCAATCTGGAGCTCTTATATAAGATACATCGGTGCAGGCGCACTTGCGGCAGGCGGTATTATAAGCCTTATCAAATCACTTCCGCTTATTATCAAAACTTTTGGCGGTGCAATAAAGAGCGTTGCAGGTGCAAAGAACGATTCTGACAATCGTACATCAAAAGACCTCAGCATGAAGATTGTGCTCCTTGCAATTGCGATTTTGACTGTTCTTGTCTGGCTTGTTCCTGCTATCCCTGTTACACTTATCGGTGCAATCATCGTTGTTGTATTCGGCTTCTTCTTTGCAACCGTTTCTTCAAGAATGGTTGGCCTTGTAGGAAGCAGTAACAACCCTGTTTCAGGTATGGCAATTGCAACTCTTCTTATAGCAAC
>JAZRPN010000107.1:0-18761 GCA_045649225.1 Clostridia bacterium
AAAATTGGGCAAAATATACTTGCAATTATATGTAAAAGTGGTATAATATACTGTGGATGAAAATTTTTAAACAATTATATGAGGTGAAGAATATGATGATGAACAAAAAAACTATTGAGGATATTGAAGTTAAGGGCAAAAAAGTGCTCGTTCGTTGCGATTTCAATGTTCCGCTTGATGCAGACGGAAACATTACCGACGAGAACAGAATTGTAGGCGCAATGCCCACAATCAAATATCTTGCAGATAACGGCGCAAAGGTTATCCTTTGCTCACATATGGGTAAGCCCAAGGGTGAGCCCAAGCCCGAGTTTTCTCTTGCTCCTGTTGCAAAGAGACTTTCTGAAAAGCTCGGCAAGGAAGTAGTTTTTGCAGCTGACGCAAACGTTGTTGGCGACAATGCAAAAAAAGCAGTTGCTGAAATGAAAGACGGCGACGTTGTTCTTCTTGAAAACACACGTTACAGAGCAGAAGAAACAAAGAATATCGAAAACTTCAGCAAAGAGCTTGCTTCTCTTGCAGAAATATTTGTAAACGACGCTTTCGGTACTGCACACAGAGCTCACTGCTCAACTGTTGGTGTTGCAGATTACCTTCCTGCAGTATGCGGATACCTTATCCAGAAGGAAATCGAATTCCTTGGTAATGCAGTTAATAACCCCGTTCGTCCGCTCGTTGCAATTTTGGGCGGCAGCAAGGTTTCAAGCAAAATCAGCGTAATCGAGAATCTTCTCGACAAGGTTGACAAGCTTATCATCGGTGGTGGTATGGCTTACACATTCATGGCTGCTAAGGGCTACGAAGTAGGCGATTCTCTTCTTGAAGAGGACTACATCGACTACGCAAAGAAAATGATGGAAAAAGCAGGCGACAAGCTTCTTCTTCCCATTGATACAGTAGTTGCAAACGAATTTTCTAACGACGCTGAGAGCAAAATTGTTCCCGAAGGCGGAATCGAAAAAGGCTGGGAAGGCCTCGATATCGGACCTAAGTCAATTGAGCTTTTCTCAAATGCTGTTAAGGATGCTAAGACAGTTGTATGGAACGGACCTATGGGCGTTTTCGAAATGGAAAACTTTGCTAAGGGTACAAACGCAATCGCAAAGGTTCTTGCAGAAATCGATGCTACAACAGTTATCGGTGGTGGCGACAGCGTTGCTGCAGTAAACCAGGCAGGTCTTGGTGATAAGATGTCTCACATCTCTACAGGTGGCGGTGCAAGCCTTGAGTTCCTTGAGGGTAAGGAACTTCCTGGCATTGTTGCACTTGCTGACAGATAAAATGTTTTAATTCGAAATACGAAGTTCGAAATGAAGGAAAGGAATTGAACGAAATGAGAAAAATACTTGCCGCAGGCAACTGGAAAATGAACAACACTCCCGCTCAGGCGGAGGCTATGATAAACGAGCTTAAGGCTAAGGTTAAGGACTGCAAGAACGATGTCCTTATCTGCCCCACATTTGTATGTCTTCCCGCAGCACTTAAGGCTGCTGAGGGCACAAACATTCAGATTGGTGCACAGAATATGCACTTTGAAGAAAAGGGTGCATTCACAGGTGAAATCAGTGCACAGATGCTTAAAGAGCTTGGCGTAGGCTACGTTATTATCGGCCACAGCGAAAGACGTGAATACTTTGCAGAAACAGATGATACTGTAAACGCAAAGGTTATTCAGGCGCTTAAATACGATATTACTCCCGTACTTTGCTGCGGCGAATCACTTAAGCAGCGTGAAGACGGTATTACCTTTGACTTTATCCGCAGCCAGATTAAGATTGCATTCCGTGGTATTTCCAAAGAGGATGCAACTAAGGTTGTTGTTGCATACGAGCCTATCTGGGCAATCGGCACAGGCAAGGTTGCAACAAGCGAGCAGGCTAACGAGGTTTGCGGCGATATCCGTAAGTGCCTTGAAGGTATCTACGACAAGGAAACTGCTGAAAACATCCGCATCCTTTACGGCGGCAGCGTAAATAAGGACTGTGCAGCAGAGCTTTTTGAAATGTCTGACATTGACGGCGGTCTTGTAGGCGGTGCAAGCCTTAAGCCCGAAGATTTTTCAATAATCTGCAACGCTTAATTAGTCTATAAGAGAGTCGGGGGATAAGCCATCGCCGCTATTTATGGTGCGGTGGTGGCTTAACGGCTCTTTTTGCATTTAGAAAGGAACAAAAAACGATGAATAAAAAGCTTACAATGCTCATGATACTCGACGGCTATGGCTATAATGCCGAAACAGACGGAAACGCTGTTTATGCCGCAAAAACACCGGTGATGGATAAGCTTCTCGAAACTTGCCCACACACACTTATAAACGCAAGCGGTCTCAACGTTGGTCTTCCCGACGGACAGATGGGAAACAGTGAGGTTGGCCACACAAATATCGGTGCAGGCAGAATTGTTTATCAGGAGCTTACAAGAATTACAAAGTCTATTGAGGACGGCGACTTTTTTGAGAACGAGGCTCTTTTGAAGGCAGTTGAAAACTGCAAAAAGAATAACAGTGCATTCCACCTTATCGGTCTTTTGTCAGACGGTGGTGTTCACAGCCACATCAAGCATCTTTTTGCGGCTCTCGAACTTGCTAAAAAGAACAATCTTACAGAGGTTTATGTTCACGGCTTTATGGACGGAAGAGACGTTTCGCCCACAAGCGGAATCGATTTCGTAAAAGCTCTCGAAGAAAAAATGGCGGAGCTTGGGGTTGGTAAAATCGGTGTTCTTTCGGGCAGATACTACGCAATGGACCGCGATAACCGTTGGGACAGAGTTGAAAAGGCTTACAGTGCCCTTGTTTACGGTGAGGGTGTGCGCGACGGAAGCGGTCAGGAAATAATGCAGAAATCCTACGATGCAGGCGTAACGGATGAATTTATCGTTCCGTCGGTTATTACAGACGGTGCAAACATTAAAGCAAACGACAGTGTTATCTGCTTTAACTTCCGCCCCGACAGAGCACGTGAAATCACTCGTACCTTTGTTGACCCCGATTTCGAGGGCTTTGAAAGAAAGAACGGATTTTTCCCCGTTTACTATGTTTGCATGACTCAGTATGATGCAAAGATGCCCAATGTTGACGTTGCATTCCGCCCCGAAAAGCTTACAAATACTTTCGGTGCGTATGTTGCAGAAAAAGGGCTCAATCAGCTCAGAATTGCCGAAACAGAAAAATACGCTCACGTAACATTCTTCTTTAACGGCGGTGTTGAAGCACCTTACGAAAACGAGGACCGTGCACTTATTCCGTCGCCTAAGGTTGCAACTTATGACCTTCAGCCCGAAATGAGCGCTTACGAGGTAACTGACGAGGTTATAAAACGCATTGAAAGCGGAAAGTACGATGTTATAATCCTTAACTTTGCAAACTGCGATATGGTTGGCCACACAGGTGTGTTTGACTGTGCAGTAAAGGCGGTTGAAGCCGTTGACGAGTGTATGGGTAAGGTTATTGATGCAGTACGTGCACGTGATGGTGTTGTTTGCATCACTGCGGACCACGGCAATGCTGACCAGATGGTTGATCCCGAAACTAAGGAAGTATTTACTGCTCACACAACAAATCAGGTGCCTTTTATCGTTGCAGGTAAAGACTGTGCTCTTCGTGAGGGCGGCAGACTTGCAGATATAGCACCCACACTTCTCGATATAATGGGTCTTGAAAAGCCTCAGGAAATGTCAGGCGAAAGCCTTATCAAATAAAAAGGACGGAGAAATATGGATAATCGCCCTATCGGTGTATTTGACAGCGGATTAGGCGGCTTAACTACCGTAAGACAGATAATGAATGCCATGCCCGGCGAGGATATAATCTATTTTGGAGATACCGGGCGTGTGCCTTACGGAAGTAAGGGCACGGAAACTATCATCCGCTACACAAAAGACGATATTGATTTTCTTCTCAGGCACAACATAAAGCTTATTATAGCGGCTTGCGGAACGGCAAGCAGTGTTGCTTTGCCTGTGCTCAAAAATGAATACGGCGTTAAGGTTATGGGCGTTTTGGAAAATGCCTGCAGGGAAGCAGTTCTTGCAACAAAGAACAACCGTATTGGTGTTATAGGCACGCAGGGAACTGTCAAAAGCAATAAATATGCCGAAATAATAAGCGAAATAAACCCCGATGCACAGGTCTTTTCGCAGGCTTGTCCGATGTTTGTTCCGCTTGTGGAAAACGGCTATGCCGAAAGTGAGGCGGCACGCCTTATAGCCACTGATTACCTTACTTCACTTAAAAAGGAAAAAGTGGATACACTTATCTTAGGATGCACACATTACCCCTTGCTTGAGGGTGTGATATCAGATATAATGGGTAGTGAAGTAACTCTCATCAGCTCAGGCGCTGCAGCGGCAAAGGGTGCAAAGGAGTACCTTTTGAGCACAGATGCGCTTTCTGATAAAACCGAGGGTGGCAAAAGTGAGTTTTATGTATCGGACGATGCCGAAAACTTTGCTCAGCTCGGAAGCACATTCCTTGGCATGCAGATTAACGCCCGGGTGCATAGAATGGAGGCGTTTTAGTGATGAAAAAGGATGTTTACATTTCCATAAAAGGCACGCAGGATTATGACGGCGACAAAGACAAAATGGAAATGACCACTGCCGGCAGATTCTATGATAAGGATGGCAAGTTTTATATCAGCTATACGGAAAACGAAATGTCGGGGATGGATAAGTGCTCTACAACTCTTAAAATTTCTCCCGATGGGACTGTTTCGATGATGCGCCACGGCAGTACCAACACTCATATGATTTTTGAAAAGGACCGTTGCCACATAGGCCACTACGAAACGCCATACGGCGATTTTACCATAAGCGTTACGGCAAATAACGTAAATGTGGATATCAATGAAGACGGCGGAAACATAGATATTGAATACATTATGGACATAAACAATGTTGCACGCTCGCACAACTCTCTTAATTTGACTGTGAGAGCATGAAAGGAATGAAACTAATGGCAAATACATTTTCTGCAAAGAAAAAAGAGATTTATAACGCAGCATATGATGCCGCAAAAAAGGTTTACACAGATATTGAAATTCCCGAATTTGTCATAGAGGAGCCGAAGGATAAAAACAATGGCGACTTTGCGGTAAACGTTGCGATGATGCTTGCAAGAGCGGCAAAATCAGCGCCCCGTCAGATTGCGGAAAATATCGTAAAAGAGATAGATAAGGACGCTATCGGTGCCGAAAAGATTGAGGTTGCAGGCCCCGGCTTTATTAACTTTTATCTTGATAAAAGCTATCTTCACAATGTTATTTTCGAAATTGAAAAGGATGGCGAAAGCTACGGTAATATTGACATCGCAAACGGCAAGAGCGTTGTTGTGGAATTTGTAAGTGCAAACCCCACAGGTCCTATGCATATGGGTAATGCGCGCGGCGGTGCACTTGGTGATACGCTTTCAAATGTTCTCAGTGCGGCAGGCTGGAATGTTACAAAGGAATTTTACATAAACGACGCAGGTGCCCAGATTAAAAAGTTCGGCAAGAGCCTTTCTGCAAGATATATGCAGGCTCTTTTAGGCGAGGATAAGGTAGAATTCCCCGAAGACGGCTATCAGGGCGACGACATTAAAGTCCATGCTCAGAATTATATAGAAAAATTCGGCAATAACCTGCTTGAAAAGTCAGAAGAAGAGCGTGAGGATGCTCTTGTTGAGTATGCGCTTCCTCTTAACATTGCGGCTCTTAAGAAAACCCTTGCAGATTATGGCATAAATTACGATGTCTGGTTCAGCGAAAGTACACTGCATAACTCAGGCAGCGTAGCAGAAACAATAGAAAAGCTCAAGGAAAACGGCATCACCTACGAAAACGAGGGTGCTTTGTGGATAAAATCCACTGAGTTCGGCTCAGAAAAGGACGATGTTCTGGTACGTGCAAACGGCATACCCACATATTTTGCGGCAGATATTGCTTATCACCGCAACAAGCTTGAGGAAAGAGGCTTTGACCTTGCAATCAATATCTGGGGTGCAGACCATCACGGCCATATTGCAAGAATGAAGGGTGCAATGAATTCTGTCGGTGCAGACGGCGACAAGTTAAACGTGCTTATTATTCAGCTTGTTCGTCTTATGCGTAATGGCGAGATTGCACGCATGAGCAAGCGTACAGGTAAAATGATTACACTTGCTGACCTTATTGAAGAAATCGGCGTTGATGCCGCAAGATTTTTCTTCAATATGCGCGCGGCGGGCAGTCATATGGACTTTGACCTTGACCTTGCGGTAAGCCAGTCTAACGAAAATCCCGTGTTCTATGTGCAGTACGCACATGCACGTATTTGCTCAATTATAAGAATTCTCGAAGAGGAAGGCGTAAAAGTACAAAACGCAAAGGATATCGACCTCTCTCTTCTTACAAAACCCGAAGAAATATCTCTGCTTGAGGTTCTCTCAAAGCTTCCCGAAGAAATTCGCTATGCGGCAGAAAACTTTGAGCCGAGCAACCTTACACATTACGTTATTTCAGTGGCATCGCATTTCCATTCATTCTACAATGCGTGCCGAGTACGTGATGAGGAGCCAAGCCTTATGAACGCACGCCTTAAACTGATAGAAAGCACTCGTGTTGTAATTAAAAACGTGCTTGATATCTTAGGCGTAAGTGCTCCCGAAAAAATGTAAAGCCATTTGGCGGAACGGAGAAAGTTATGAAACTCAAAAAACTCTCATCTTTAATTTTGGCACTTATTATGCTTGTAATGCCGTTTTCGGCATTTGCGCAGGATGCAGCTGCAGAGCAGGCACAGGTGCAGGAGTATTCTAACTATATGATAAAAAATGCCATAAGAACGTATGCTCATACGATAGCAAACAACTATTATTATGGCATTAACGATGACGAACTTCTTTTTTCAATCATATGCCAGGGCATTGACGATGGAAAAATCGACATAAACAATGCCGTAAAGGCTATGATAGAGACCCTTGAAGAAAACTACGCCGAATTTTACACCCCCGAGGAATATAAAAACCTGCAGGAGGATGTATCGGGCGAAATATCAGGCATCGGTGTTATGATTCTTCAGAACAGCAAGGGTATTGTTGTAACATCCGTTATTGATAATTCTCCTGCGCTCAGAGCAGGTATCCTGGCAGGCGACTATATCGTAGCAGTTAATGGCAACTCTACCGAGGGACTTACCTCAAATCAGGTACGTGCACTCGTTGTCGGAGCAACCGGAACCGAAGTTAAAATTACGGTAAAGCGTGGAGAGTCCGTTATTGACCTCACATGTATACGTGCAGTTGTTGAAGTGTCTCACGTAACAACAAAGATGCTTTCGGATGATATTGCATATCTTAAGCTTGATCAGTTTACGCAAGGTGCTGTAGATGAAGTCAGCGACTATGTAAATACTCTTAAGAAAAATAACACCAAAAAGCTTGTTATTGACCTTCGTAACAACCCGGGCGGTGAGTTGGAATCCGCAGTTAAAATGTCACAGATTTTCCTCAGTGCAGGTAAAATCGGTGAATTAAGATATAAAGATAAGGAAAAAAACGAAATTCTTTATTCACGCAACTACAATGCACCACGCTTTAAACTTGTTGTTCTTGTAAACGAAAACAGTGCTTCAGCGTCAGAGTTTTTCTCTGCAGCTCTTAAGGGTAGAAAGGCCGCAACAATTATCGGCACCACAACCTTGGGTAAGGGTAGTATGCAGATTCTCATGAGGCTTGTTACAGGTGCGGGAATGAAGTTTACAATCGGTGAATTTTTTGCATACGACGGCAGCCGTATTCACGAAACGGGAATTACACCCGATATTGTAGTTGAAAACGAAAAAGAAAACGTTTTGGAAGAAAACTTTGAAGAAATTGACATCGACAAGGTACAATCGGGTCAAATAGACGAGGGATTAACCCTTGCTCTCGAACAGCGACTTAGTGCACTTGGCTACTTTGAAGGCGAGCCCGATGGTGTTTACGATGAGGAAACAACCGAATCAGTGCGCACTCTGCAGAATGTTTTAGGCTACGAAAACACAGGTGTTGCAGGCTTTTACGAATTTTTGTATCTTAAAGATTTAAATTATGACTTTGAGATAACCGTTGATACCCAGCTTGAAACTGCGGTAAAACATCTTAACAAAAAGTAACTTGAGGTGATAACTTGAGATTTGAAAAGTTAAAACCAAATAAAATAAAAATCGTCATAACAAACGACGATCTAATCGAATGGGGCGTAAGTGCAGAAGCTATTGCATCAAATGGTCCCGAAACGAAGGAAATGTTTCTTTCCCTTCTTCGTCAGGCAGAGCGTGAGACGGGCTTTGTGTGCGACAACTCACGCCTTGTCGTTGAAGTAAGT
This sequence comes from Clostridia bacterium, assembly GCA_045649225.1. GTDB lineage: Bacteria > Bacillota > Clostridia > UMGS1883 > UMGS1883 > UMGS1883. The sequence continues at coordinate 8,325 of JAZRPN010000107.1, forward strand.
ATGACGCCTAAGGATAACGATATAACTCTTTTTGTAACAAGAGTTTCAAATGAAGAGGAACGCGCTGTGTTTGATAAAATTTCAGCGATAAAAAAGGTAGATACGGTAAACATATCAGCATTAAAGAAACGTTTACATAACGATGTGGTTTTTGAAATTGATGATTTTGAAACTGTGATTGATATGTGCCATATCATGCGTAATTATTTCGGTGGTGCAATCTACGAGTACCGTGATAAATATTATGTGATTGCAGAGCGTTTTATGGGAGCGAGAATATCGGAATTCGGCAGAGAATGCAAAGACGAAATTGCTTCAATTGTAAAGGAACACGGAAACGCAATTTGTGAGAGAAACGCGTTTACAATCATTCGCATTAACTTCAGAAAATAGAGAAGAGGACTGTAAAAATGATTTTTTTACAGTCCCTTTTTATTGACATATTATCACGTTTGGTGTAAAATTATGCTGTATGTAAAAACTAAGGAGTATTGTAGATGAACAAGTTTATAAAAGCACTTATAGTTGCTATTTTAATATTTATATTTCCGCTTGCGGCTGGTGCCGAAAACGAGCTTTATGTGGCGTCGGTTTCGGGGGAAGTAACGCTGAAAATTCTGCCTGATGACCAAAGCGGTGAAGTCGTTTCAATTCCTGCGTGCTCAAAGGTGGAGCTTTTAAAGAAAAACAACACCTGGGGACTGGTTGTTTTTGAGAAAAAATGCGGTTGGATAAACCTGAGCTTTACGGCTGAAAACTATACCGATGCCGCAAATTCCACCGGCAGAGATGCTGTTGAAAACGTTAAGGTTCATTCAAAGGATGGCAGTGTAAATCTTTACAATGTACCTTCCAAGGAAGAATATCTTGGAAGTAAGGTCAAATATACTGTTCCAAACGACACTGTCCTTAGTATAACCCGAAAAACAGACAACGGTTGGGCACTTGTTTCGATGAACGGAAAATTTGCCTGGGTCGAAACAATTTACACTCAAAAATACGAAAGTTTTGCCGAGGAAGAAACGAACAACTTCGGGATATATTACGTATACGTTGTGTCCGAAAAGGGAAAAGGACTTGAACTCAGAAATGCAAAAAAAGGCGGAGATGTTCTTACAGTAATTCCCGACTGCATCAAACTGACAGTTCGCAAAAAAGAAAACGGATACGGCTATGTATCTTTTGACGGATATAACGGGTGGATAAACCTTAAATATACAACAAATTCGCTGTCAAATGCACAGGCTGCGGCAGGTGTTTTGGTTAACAAGGAAATGAAAGTGGACTCGCAGGATGGCTCAGTAAATGTTATGAGCCTTCCGACAGATCACCCCGAAGCGGGAAATGCAGTTGTTGGAAGTATTAAAAATGGTACTGCTGTTTTCGTACAAAGGCAGACTGCATCCGGATGGAGCTATGTAAATAACGCCGGCGTAAAGGGTTGGATTATGCCCAAAACGCTTTCTGATGCTGATGCAGAATATATTGCGGAAATTAAAACCGTAAAGCCGTATGAGGTGTTTTCAACTGCAAACGGGGAAAGCGGACTGAGCGTTTATTCAGAGGCAGAAGCTGACCAGATATGCACTATCCCACCGGGAATGGAAATGAGGATAATCGCTGAGAACGGCGACTACGGATATGCTATCTGCGATTATGCAGCGGGCTGGGTTGAACTTTCCCGGATGGCTCAAAGCTACGAGGATGTTATAGAAAGCATAAAAAAGAACAACAGAGAAATTCATACTATAATCAATCAGACCGAATTGAAGTCTATTCCTATAGATTCAGAAATTTATGCTGATGGAGTAATTTCTGTTTTGGAATCGGGTAAAGAGATTGTTGTTTACGCAAAAGTAAAAACAGGCTCACAAAAGTGGGGGCTCGTAAAAACAGACGGAAATTGGGGATGGATAAATCTTTCCAACACAAAAGAAATGGCATTCCCGATCGGAATGGTAATTATTGTATTGTCAGTTGCTTTGGCTCTGGTTCTTGCGGTAATTTCGCTGATTCTTATTATCAGGAGGAAAAGAAGATGAACAGTTTTTATGAAATCGAAGTAGCGGGACTTAAGCGTAAGCTTCCCATATTCAAGGTCAATGAAAACCTTTCAATCGCCGCATTTATTTTGTTCGGCGATGTTGAACTCACCGTTCAGTGTGCAAAGGAGCTTTTAAAGGTTGTGCCCGAGCACGATATTATGATTACGGCTGAGGCAAAGAGCATTTCGCTTATTCACGAGATGGCTCGTCAGTCGGGACAAAACGGCTATATTATTGCGCGCAAGGGACCCAAGGTTTATATGCGTGATATGATAAATGTGTCGGTACAGTCAATCACAACAAAAAATGAACAGCATCTTTACTTAGGTGGCGACGAGGCAGACCTTATGAAAGGCAAAAGGGTACTCATCGTTGACGATGTAATCAGCACGGGCGAATCACTTGCAGCTCTCGAAAAGCTTGTCGAAGCAGCAGGCGGCATAACTGTTGGCAAAGCTGCAGTTTTAGCCGAGGGCGACGCTCAGGATCGAGACGATATTACCTACCTCGAGCCGCTTCCGCTTTTCGACGGAAATGGAAATGAATTAAAAAATTAAAAAAGGTATTGACAAAGGCTCAATAAGTTGTTATAATGTTTAAGCAATAAAGAAGAAGTTACCGCTTCTCACCTCACGGCAAAGCCAGTGTGGTTAATAATAAAACTTTTATTTGTGTTTATTTAAGCGGTAGGTTTTTCCTGCCGTTTTTTATTTAATGTTTATTTTGGAGGTGTTTTCCATTAGCAAGGAACTGATGATTAACGAAGAGATAAGGGATAAAGAGGTCCGCGTTATCGATAGCGACGGTAGCCAGCTCGGTATTATGTCGGGTAAAGAGGCTCAGGAGGTTGCAAATAACAAAAATCTTGACCTTGTAAAGATATCCCCGCAGGCAACTCCGCCTGTTTGCAAAATTATGGACTACGGTAAGTATCGTTTTGAAGCTGCTAAAAGAGAAAAGGAAAACCGCAAAAACCAGAAGGTTGTCAACTTAAAGGAAGTTCGTCTTTCACCGTCAATTGACAATCACGACTTTGAAACCAAGCTTAAAAATGCTTGCAAGTTTCTTAAAAACGGCGACAAGGTAAAGGTATCCGTTCGTTTCCGCGGCCGTGAGATTCATCACACTGCCCTCGGTGAAGAGCTTTTGAACCGTTTCCTTGAAGGCGTTTCGGAATTCGGCGCTGCCGACAAAAAGGCAAAGCTGGAAGGCAAGAACATGGCGATTACAATTTCGCCCAAGAACTGATTATCAAACTACCATTAGGAGTTTAGATATATACATTTGAGAGGAGAGATATTATGCCTAAAATAAAGACACACAGAGCCGCTGCAAAGCGTTTCAGTCTTACTAAATCAGGTAAGGTAAAGAGAGCAAGAGCATTCAGAAGTCATATTCTTACTAAGAAAGACACAAAGAGAAAGAGAAGACTCAGAAAAGGTGCTTTCGCAGACGTAACAAACGCAAAAGTTATTAAGAAACTTATACCTTATAAATAAGAATTTGAGGAGGACTAAATAATGGCTCGAGTTAAGGGTGCACTCAGCACCAGAAAAAGACATAAAAAAATATTAAAGCTTGCTAAGGGTTACAGAGGCGGCAAGTCAAGACTTTACAGAGTTGCCAATCAGGCAGTTATGAAGTCTCTTTCTTACGCTTATGTAGGAAGAAAGCTTAAAAAGAGAGATTTCCGTTCACTTTGGATTACAAGAATCAGTGCAGCATGCAAGATGAATGACATCAACTATTCTCGTTTCATGAACGGACTTAAGAAGGCAAATGTTGAAATCAACAGAAAGATGCTTTCAGAAATTGCAATCAATGATCCTGCAGCTTTCGCTCAGCTCGTTGAAACAGCAAAGAGCAATCTTTAAAATCTAAAAACCGTTTCCGCACACGTGCGGGAGCGGTTTTTGAGCATAAACAGAGGGAAACTGTTTCCCTCGTCTAAGGAATTGATAAAATGATTATAACAAGCCGTGAAAACAAGGTTTTTCGCCTTGTAAAAAATCTTAAAACAAAGCGTGGCAGGGACGAGAATTCTCTCTTTGTTATCGAGGGTATCAGAAGCGTAGCTGACGCTATAAAAAAGGGCGTACAGCTTAATTTGGTAGCAATAGAAGACGGCAACCGTTTTGATATGACGTTTGACTGCCCCGTGTACACATTTGCGCCAAAGCTTTTTGGCGAAATGTCAGATACCGTAACCCCGCAGGGAATTATAGCGGTGTGCAAAAAGCCAAAGTGCAGCCTTAAAGACTTCCCTGAAAGTGAAAACAGCTGCATTGTTATGTGCGAGAATGTGCAGGACCCGGGCAATATCGGCACAATTATAAGGACGGCTCATGCGGCATTTTGCGACGGAGTAATTCTTACAAAGGGATGTTGCGATTTATTTAACCCCAAAATCATCCGTGCAACTATGACGGGTGTATTTTCGGTTCCTGTTTTAACCGATGCCGATAGCGAGAAAACAATTGCTCACTTTAAAGAGAGGGGCTACAAGGTTGTGGCAGGTGCACTGAGCGAACGGGCAAAAAATCTTTATGAAACAGACCTAACCGGAAAAACACTTATTATAATAGGAAACGAAGGAAACGGCGTTACACAAAATACGCTTTCTCTATGCGACAGCGTTGCTAAAATCCCAATGAAACCTGATGCCGAAAGCCTTAACGCATCTGTTGCGGCAGCGGTGCTTGTGTATGAACAATTAAGACAGAATTTGTAAAACTTAAAAATTTTTCTTTACAAAGTTTAATTTTTGGTGTAACTTAATATAGTAATACTGTAGAGGATTGGGATTTATGGAACGTAAACTTTTGTGGATGGTTAAGTCCGACAAAATTCAATATAGAGGAAGTAAAATGCGCGAGCTCGCCGAAAGCGAGGACTTGCTCGACTCCTCAAAACTTGACCGCAAATGCAAAGCTTACAAGAATGCAGTAAAAAATCTGGAAAAAGCCGAAAAGCTTGGCTTTAAGGTAGTAACATTTATTGATAAAGAATATCCCGATTCGCTCAGAAATTCGCCCACGCCTCCCGCGGTGCTCTACGTAAGCGGGAACGTAAATGCTCTCAGGTATGGTGCATTTGCAGGTATAGTAGGAAGTCGCGTGCCTGACGAGTATGGGCTCAGGATTGCAAGCTCACTTGCGTTTGATATTTCGCAAACGGGTGTTGGAATTGTGTCAGGCGGTGCAAAGGGTATAGATGCCGCCGCGCATATGGGTGCACTCAGAGGTAAGGCGGTAACTGTTGCCGTGCTTGGTAGTGGACTTGATAGACCATATCCTGAAGTCAACATACCGCTTTTTGAAAGAATCGTAAAAAATGGCGGTGCAGTAATCAGCGAATTTCCTTTTGGCGAGCCGCCAAACAAACGTAACTTCCCAAGAAGAAACAAAATCATTGCGGCAATGTCGGATGCTGTTATTGTGGCAAGGGCGGCAGCCCGCAGTGGCGCTCTTATTACGGCAAACCATGCAGACTCTTACGGAAAAGCCGTTTTCGCAGTTCCGGGAAATACAGACAATCCGCTAAGTGCAGGCACAAACGGTCTTATTCGGGACGGTGTTATGCCATGCCTTTCGGCAATGGATGTTCTTGATGAAATTATTTTAAGAAAACCTGATTTCTTTACGGCAAAGGAAAAACCTCAGATTGTTGAGGAACAAACCAAAAATATTATAAAGGAAGAAAAGCCAATAAGAAAAATGGCACTTTCACCGATAGAAACAGAGGTTTTCGAGGCAATCTCAGGCGGTAAGCAAATGTTTGACCAGATAGCCGATGCGGTATCTTTTGATGAATCAAGGCTCACCGCAGTATTGGGAATGCTCGAACTAAAAGGAATAATATCAAAAGATTTTGACAAAAAATATAAACTGAAAGCAGGAGGGGAATGTTAATGGCAAATTACTTAGTTATAGTGGAATCACCGGCAAAAGCAAAAACCATTAACAAGTATCTTGGAAAGAATTATACGGTTATAGCGTCAATGGGCCATGTGCGTGATTTACCCAAAAGTCAGCTTGGCGTGGATATTGACGACAACTATACACCTAAATATATAACAATCCGCGGGAAAGGCGATTTGCTTTCAAAGCTTAAGAAAGCCGCTAAAAATGCGGACAAAATTTATCTTGCAACTGACCCGGACCGTGAGGGTGAGGCAATAAGCTGGCATCTTGCAGAGCTTCTTGACATAGATAAAACAAAAAAATGCAGAATAGCCTTTAACGAGGTTACAAAAACTGCTGTAACAAACGCACTTAAAGAGGCACGCCCGATTGATGAGCGTCTTGTTGATGCGCAGCAGGCACGCCGTGTTCTTGACAGAATTGTGGGCTATAAAATCAGCCCGATTCTGTGGAAAAAAGTTAAAAAAGGTCTTAGCGCGGGCAGAGTTCAGTCTGTAGCTACAAAGCTTGTTGTTGACCGTGAGCGTGAAATAAATGCATTTGTTCCCCGTGAATACTGGTCGCTTACCGCAGAGCTTGCCGAAAATGGAGGAAAGAAGACCTTCCAGGCTCGCTACTATGGCGTAAATGGCAAAAAGAAAGAACTTAAAAACGAAAAAGAAACACTTGAGATAAAAAGCAGGGTAGAGAAAGCTGATTTTGTTGTTAAGAGCGCAGTTTACAGCGAGAAAACAAAATCACCTGCACCGCCATTTACAACGAGTACACTTCAGCAGGAGGCAAGCCGTAAGCTTGGCTTTACCGCAAGGCGTACAATGACAGCCGCTCAACAGCTTTACGAGGGTGTTGAAATCAAGGGCATGGGATCTGTGGGTCTTATCACATATATGCGTACAGACTCGCTGAGAATTACGCCCGAGGCTATGGATAAGGCAAGGAGCATCATTTTAGAAAAATACGGCAAAAGCTTTGTTCCTGCAAAGGCTCGTGTATATAAAACGGGCAAGAACGCTCAGGATGCTCACGAAGCTATAAGACCGACAATGGCAGAAATAACGCCTGAACAGTTAAAGGATGCAGTGCCAAATGACCTTTACAAGCTCTATAAGCTTATATGGGAAAGATTTATAGCAAGCCAGATGGCAAACGCTGTGTACGACACTCTTTCTGCACAACTTGATGCAAATGGTGTAACCTTTAAGGCAAGCGGAAGTGCAATCACATTCGCAGGCTACCGAGCAGTTTATATCGAGGGCAGCGATGATGAGGAAGAAAAGGACTCAAAGCGTTTGATTAAGATAGAAAAGGGTACGACTCTTAAAGCAGTTTCGCTCGATGATGAGCAGCACTTTACAGAGCCGCCTGCAAGATATACCGAAGCATCGCTTATCAAAACGATGGAAGAAAACGGTATCGGCAGACCCAGTACCTACGCTCCGACAATCAGCACAATCTTAGGGCGTGATTATGTTACCCGTGAAAAGCGTATGCTTAAGCCAACTGAGCTGGGAAGCATAGTAACCGATATAATGGCAGAGAACTTTAAAGACATAGTAAATGTCGACTTCACTGCAAATATGGAGCAGAAGCTCGATGATATCGAAGACGGCGGCGTTTTGTGGCAGAACATCATTGATGACTTCTACAAGCCATTCTCCGAGGAAGTTAAAAAGGCAGAGGAAAACGTTGCAAAGGTTGAGATAAAGGACGAGGAAAGCGACGAAATCTGCGAAAAGTGCGGTCGCACTATGGTAATCAAGCTTGGCAGATTTGGTAAGTTCCTTGCTTGCCCGGGCTTCCCCGAGTGCAGAAACGCAAAGCCGATACTTCAGGATACAGGCGTTAAGTGCCCCAAATGCGGTGGCAGGGTTGTTGCACGCAAAAGCCAGCGTGGTAAAAAGTACTACTCGTGCGAAAATGCACCCGGCTGTGATTTTCTTTTGTGGGATGAGCCTGTGCAGACTCCGTGCCCCAAGTGCGGCGGCATAATGACACGTAAGTACCTTAAGCGTACAAGTGTAACAGTTTGCTCAAACAGTGAATGTGAAACAAACAAAAAGGAAAAGAAATAATTATGCTTCTTAAAGTTATAGGCGGTGGCCTTGCCGGATGCGAGGCAGCGTGGCAGGCAGCCGAAAGGGGAATAAAGGTAAAGCTTTATGATATGAAGCCTGTTAAGTTTTCCCCTGCACATACGGATAAAAATCTATGCGAGCTTGTTTGCTCGAACTCACTTAAGGGCAACGGCCTTGATAACGCCTGCGGTCTTCTTAAGGAAGAGATGCGTAGAATGAACAGTGTTGTGATAGCGTGTGCAGACAAGACGAGCGTTCCTGCAGGCGGTGCTCTTGCAGTTGACCGAGAGCGTTTTGCAGCGCTCGTTACAAAGACGGTGTCAGAGCATCCAAACATCGAAGTAATAAGCGAGCTTGTAGATTCTGTAGACGAAAACGAATATACAATAATCGCTACAGGGCCGCTCAGTGATGATGCACTCAACGGTGCTATTGCGTCGCTTACGGATGCAGAAAAGTTATTCTTCTTCGATGCGGCGGCACCCGTTGTTACGGCAGAGAGCATAGATATGGAAAAGGCGTACTTTGCGGCACGCTACAACAGGGGAACGCCCGACTATATAAACTGCCCTATGGAAAAAGACGAGTACGACGCATTTTATAACGAGCTTATAAATGCCGAACGTGCGCCTCTTCACGAAAATGTCGAAAACATAAAGGTTTTCGAGGGTTGTATGCCCGTTGAGATAATGGCAATGCGTGGGCACGACACACTTTGCTTTGGCCCGCTTAAGCCTAAGGGACTCCCCAATCCAAAAACGGGGAAGGAGCCTTATGCAGTGCTTCAGCTTCGCCGTGATAACACGGAGGGCACGCTGTATAACCTTGTGGGCTTTCAGACCAATCTTAAGTTTGGTGAGCAAAAGAGGGTTTTCTCAATGATACCCGGTCTTGAAAATGCTGAGTTTGTGCGCTATGGCGTGATGCACAGAAATACTTATATAAACTCACCACTTGTATTAAATGATGACTATAGCCTGATAAAGCATCCAAAAGTGTTTTTTGCAGGGCAGATAACAGGTGTGGAAGGGTATGTCGAGTCGGCATCTTCAGGACTTGTTGCAGGCATAAATGCTGCAAGGAAAATTCTTGGCAAAGAAACGGTAAAGTTTCCTGCGTCAACCTGCACAGGTGCGCTGATAAATTATATAACTGACCGCTACAACACCCGCTTTCAGCCGATGAATGCAAACTTCGGTATAATCGAATGGGAAAGAGTAAAAATCAAAAACAAAAAAGAGAGATATGAGTATATCTCATCTTTAGCTTTAAATGAACTTGAAAAACTCGATACAGAATAAAAAAGAGTGTGCATCGCACACTCTTTTTTATTCTAATGTTCTTATAGCGCATACCGTTACATAAACATTCTTGCATCCCATCTTTTTCAAAAGCTTTGAGCAATGCGATGCCGTTGAGCCAGTTGTAAAAACGTCGTCAACCAAAAGTGCAGTGCCATTTAGCTTCATATCCTTTGCAAAAAGGCACTTTTTAACGTTTTCCTGACGCTGACGTGCGTTAAGTGTTGCTTGGTTTTCGCCCTCATCCGTACGTATAAGAGTATCCTTAACAGGAAGGGAAAGAAGCTTCGACAATTGATTTGCCAAAAGGTAGGATTGGTTGTACCCACGCTTAAAGCGTGTTTTTGGACTTTGAGGAACATACGTTATAAAATCAAAGCCCTTGATAAATTCCTCCGACTGCATTATCTTATTTGCAAGCAGAAAGGCAAAAGCGTACGCATACGACGGATGACTGTAGTGCTTGAAGCGTACTATCGATGCTCTCGTATCGTCCGAATACGCAAGCGGTACAAGGACACGGTCAAAATAACGTTTGTTGTTGTGGCACACTCTGCACAAATCCTGCGAAAACTCGCCAAGAGCGGTCCCGCACTTTTTGCAGGTCTTTCCCTCGATAAACGGAAGCTTTTCCATGCAATCGGTGCAAACGGGCATTTTATGTTCAAGAATTTCTCCGCAAAAGGGGCACTTCGGCGGAAAAATAAGGTCAAGAAGTTTTCTCATTTTATTTCCTCTTCAATGCGCTTTTTAAGTCGGGTGTAAATCACCCACGAATGATTGTTCTGAACCATTCGCTGGACGCTTTCGATGCTTCCCACCAGAATGACAAGCTTTCTTGCACGTGTAACTGCGGTGTAGAGAAGATTTCTCGTCATAAGCATCGGTGGGAAAGAGCAAACGGGGATTATAACAGCATTCCATTCGCTCCCCTGACTTTTGTGCACCGTGAGTGCATATGCAATTTCAAGGTCTTCAACGGAAGAAAAATCGTATTCGACAATTTTTTTATCGTCAAAGCTTATTGTCATAACCTTGTCCTTGGTTGATATATCAAGAATAATACCGATATCGCCATTATAAATGCCCATAC
>JAZRPN010000108.1:0-2426 GCA_045649225.1 Clostridia bacterium
AAAAGGAAAAGGCTCTTGTACATGCTTTTTTAGGGGCGGCTGTAGCAAAAAAGGATTATGGCGTTGAGGATGAAGAGGTTCTTAGTGCAATCTATTATCATACGACGGGTAAACCTGATATGACGCTTCTTGAAAAAATTATATACATTGCTGATATGACAGAGCAGGGGAGAACGCTCTCTCAATCTGTGGAAATCAGACGCATAGTTGAAAAGGATTGCGACAAGGCACTTATATACGCCATCGCCTGCTCTATAAAGCACGTGGCGGATATCGGGAGTCTTATTCATCCTGATTCAATTCACGCATTTAACTATCTTGTTTGCAGGGGGAGAAACGCTTGACACAACTTGAAACAGTGCATAAATTGGTTGAAACTCTTGATATGAAAAAGGCGCACAATATTATAGCTCTGGACCTTAAGGGCGCAACTATAATAGCAGATTATTTTGTTATATGCACCGCAGGCTCAGCTCCTCAGATGAGGGCTTTGTACGAGGCTGCAGTTGAAAAAATGGCAGAGCTTGGTGTTCACGCAGACAGTTGCGAGGGCATTAAAAATACAGATTGGGCACTTGTGGATTTTGGCGGAGTTGTGCTTCATATCTTCAGCACACAGATGCGTGATTTTTACGGTCTTGACAATCTATGGGCAGATGCAGAGAAACTTGATATTACTACGATAGATGAAGTTTGATACGGAAAGGACAAAAAACAATGGAATACAATTTTAAACAGATTGAACAGAAATGGCAAAAATACTGGGACGATAATGATTCTTTCAAGGCAAAAAACAATTCCGAGAAGCCTAAGTTTTATGCGTTGGTAGAATTTCCGTATCCTTCAGGCAGCGGTATGCACGTTGGTCATATAAAGGCATACAGCGGCCTTGAAGTTGTATCAAGAAAAAGAAGACTCGAGGGTTACAACGTACTTTTCCCGATAGGCTTTGACGCTTATGGTCTTCCTACGGAAAATACTGCTATTAAAACAGGCGTACATCCGAGAACTGTTACCGATAATAATATTGTTAAATTCACAAGTCAGCTTAAGAGAGTGGGCTTTTCATTTGACTGGTCAAGAGTTGTTGACACAACTGATGAGAACTACTATAAGTGGACTCAGTGGATTTTCCTTAAAATGTTTGAAAAGGGCCTTGTTTTCCGTGATACAACTCTTGTTAACTATTGCCCGAGTTGTAAGGTTGTCCTTTCTAACGAGGACTCTCAGGGCGGTAAGTGCGATATCTGCCATAGCGATATCGTGCAGAAGACAAAGGAAGTTTGGTACTTAAGAATTACTGAGTATGCAGACAAGCTCCTTGAAGGACTTGAAACTGTTGACTACCTTCCCAATGTAATCCTGCAGCAGAAGAACTGGATCGGCAGGTCAGAGGGTGCTTTTGTTGATTTCTCAATCAAGGAAAATGACGAAAAGCTCCGTGTTTATACAACCCGTCCCGACACTCTTTACGGTGTTACATTTATGGTTATTGCTCCCGAGCATCCTATTATTGAAAAATACAAGGATTCAATCAAGAACTTTAAAGAGCTTGACGACTATAAAAAAGAATGTGCTAAAAAGAGTGAGTTTGAGCGTACTCAGCTTGTTAAAGATAAAACTGGTGTAAGAATAGACGGTCTTACAGCAATAAACCCCATAACAGAAAAAGAAATTCCTGTTTATATTTCTGACTACGTAATGATGGGTTATGGTACAGGTGCAATTATGGCTGTGCCTGCACACGACAGCCGCGACTACGACTTTGCTAAAAAGTTTGGTATAGATATTATTGAAGTAATTAAGGGTGGAGACATATCAAAAGAAGCTTATACAGGCGACGGCGAGATGGTAAACTCAGGTGTTCTTGACGGCATCAAAACAAAGCAGGAAGCAATTTCAAAAATGCTTGAAATCCTCTCAGAGAAAGGATGCGGCGAAAAGGGAATTCAGTACAAAATGAAGGACTGGGCATTCAACCGCCAGCGTTACTGGGGCGAGCCTATTCCGATCGTTCACTGCCCGCACTGCGGAATTGTTCCCGTGCCTTATGATGAACTTCCGTTAAGACTTCCTCCCGTAGATAATTTTGAACCGGGTTCAGACGGCGAAAGCCCGCTTGCAAAGATTGAATCCTTTGTAAATTGTACTTGCCCCAAGTGTGGCGAAAAGGCGAGAAGAGAAACCGATACAATGCCTCAGTGGGCAGGTTCTTCGTGGTATTTCCTCCGCTATTGCGATCCCGATAATGACAAAGAATTTGCTTCTCAGGAAGCACTTAAATACTGGATGAATGTTGACTGGTACAACGGCGGTATGGAGCACGTTACAAGACATATGATTTACTCCCGTTTCTGGCACAAGTTCCTCTACGACCTTGGTCTTGTTCCCACAGCAGAGCCTTATGCAAAGAGAACTGCTCAGGG
>JAZRPN010000109.1:0-1920 GCA_045649225.1 Clostridia bacterium
ATTTATTTTCCGTTATGGTTATCATATGCGGCAGGCGTTTTGGATAAGAAAGGCTATGAACTAAAGCTTATCGACGCACCTGCAAAATGTTATACAAAAGAGCAGACCCTTGATATTATCACAGAGTTTGCACCGCAGATGATTGTTATTGATACTTCAACTGCAAGCATAAACAACGACCTTGCTTTTGCGGACGAGCTTAAGGCAAAGCTTCCCGAGGCAAGGATTTGCCTTGTAGGTACACATGCTACGGCTTGCGTTAGCGAAATTATTCCCGAGAATAAAGCTATTGACTTTATTGCACGCCACGAGTATGACTATACTCTGCCCGAGCTTGCAGAAGCTATCGAGGGCAAGATGGCTCTTGCTGACGTTAAGGGCATCAGCTACGTTGAAGACGGCGTCCTTAAAGAAACAGAGGACCGTGAATATATCCATGACCTTGACGAACTTCCCTTTGTAAGTGAAGTGTACAAGAAGTACCTTGATATCAAGGATTATTTCTACGCACATGTAAGCTTCCCGACGGTAAGCATTTTCTCAAGCAGAGGCTGTCCGTCAAAGTGCTTCTACTGTATGTACTCTCAGGTAATGTTCGGTAAGGGCTACCGTAAGAGAAGTGCTAAAAATCTTTACGAGGAATGTGTGTACATAACAAAAGAATTCCCCGAAGTTAAGGAAATTCTTATTGACGACGATAACTTTGCAGTTGACCAGGAAAATGTTCGTGAATTCTGTAATCTTCTTATAGAAAACAAGGTTAACTTGAAGTGGGTTGTACAGTGCAGAGTTACACTTTCTTACGAGACAATGGTGCTTATGAGAAAGGCAGGCTGCCGCCTTGTTGTTGTAGGCTTTGAAAGCGGAAGCCAGAAAGTTCTTGACGGTATGCACAAGGGTATAACACTTGAACAGTCTCTCAAATTTAACAAGGCTGCTAAAAAGGCTAAGATGCGTGTTCACGGTTGCTTCATGGTTGGTAACCCCGGTGAAACCAAGGAAACTATGAACGAAACTCTTGAGTTCAGCAAAAAGCTTCGCCTTGACACAGTTCAGTATTTCCCGCTTATCGTATATCCCGGTACAGAGGCTTATGCGTGGGCTAAGGAAAATAACTATATTACTGCAAAGAACTATGACCAGTGGCTTACAGAGGATGGTATGCACAACTGCGTGCTTTCAACACCTGAGGTTTCCGATAAAGAGCTTGTTGACTTCTGTAACTACGCAAGAAAGAAATTCTACCTTCGTCCAAGCTATATGTTTATGAAGCTCGGCGAATGCCTTACAAACAAGGATGACCTTGTAAGAACACTTAAGTCATTTAACACCTTTAAGAAATATTTATTCAGAAAGTAAAGGACAGGGATAACGATGAAAATCGCAACATTAACCTACCAAAGACATGATAATATCGGTGCAATGCTTCAGTGCTATGCTCTTCAGAATACCATAATTAAAAAAGGTGCTGAAAACGAGATTATTGACTACATCTGCGATGCTGCTGACCGTGCGTTTTGTCTTAAGTCATTTAAGACAAAGGGCGTGAAAAAGTATATTACAAGCATCATCGGTGTGATCAGCAGACTTCCCAAAAAATGGGCTTTTGTGAAGTTCAGGAGAGATAAGCTTATCCTTACCAAAAAGTTTACTGAGAAAAATATCGGTCAGATTGCTGATTCGTATGACGGATATATTGTCGGCAGCGATAATGTGTGGAACTCCAAACTTACGGGTCTGGATTTAAACTATTTCTTTGATTTTGTTACCGATGATGATAAAAAGGCAAGCTATGCCGCAAGTATGGGCCTTTCGGGTATTCCCGAAGTGGAGAAGGCTGCATTTAAGGAGCATCTTGAAAAGTTTGCGATCGTAAGTACAAGAGAAAAAATTATTGCAGAGGATTTAAAAAGTTTTGCA
>JAZRPN010000110.1:0-15175 GCA_045649225.1 Clostridia bacterium
GTTGAAATGAATATGCGTGAGATTATCTCTGTTTACGGGCAGACTGAGGCTTCTCCCGGATGTACAATGCGCGAGGTTATGGTAGACCTTGACCACAGAGTTGAAACTGTCGGCAGTGCTTTCGCCGGCATTGAGTGTAAGATAATCGACCCCGAAACAGGCGAAGAGCTTCCCGACGGCGAAAGCGGTGAATTTGTAGCAAGAGGCTTTAACATAATGAAAGGCTACTACAAAATGCCCGAAGCAACATCTCAGGCGATTGACAAGGACGGATGGCTTCATTCAGGCGATATATGTATGAGAACGCCTGATGGTTACTATAAGGTTACGGGCCGTCTTAAAGATATGATTATCCGTGGCGGTGAAAACCTTTATCCCCGTGAAATTGAAGAATTTTATCTTACAAACCCCAAGGTTCGTGATGTTCAGGTCGTGGGCGTTCCCGACGAAAAGTACGGCGAGGAATGCTGTGCGTGGATTATTCTTCACAAGGGTGAAACTGCAGATGAGGCGGAAATGCGTGAATTCGGCAATTCCTATATCGCAAGACACAAGGTTCCCAGATACTTTGTATTTGTAAACGAATTCCCGATGAATGCGGCAGGAAAAATATTAAAGTATAAGATGCGTGAAGAATCAGTAGAGAAGTTAGGATTAAAAAAATATTGACTTTATCACTTTAGCGTGGTATAATACAAATAATTTAAATGCGTTTGAGCAGAAACTAGTAAGCTTGGAATAGCCTGGAGAGAGTTGCCGGTTGGTGCGAGGCAATGGTAGAGGCCAAGCAGAATTCCTTCTGTTAGCAGTGCACTGAACGAAGAATTTCAAGTAGGATGCAACGGGCGTTCCCGTTACAGAACTAAGGTATGTCAGTACCTGAAAAGGTCGCTACCGTGAGATAGCGGCGAACTGAGGTGGTACCACGGAATTGTTATTTCGTCCTCTGTATCCATAAAAGGATTGCAGAGGACTTTTTGTTTATCTGCACACCTTGAATAATCGGAAAGGAAGAAGAAAATGCAGCAGAATTACTATCAGAAAGAAATCGAGACTATGCCGGTCTCAGAAATGAAAAAGCTTCAGTCAGAGAAACTGGTAAAACAAGTAAAGCACGTCTATGAAAACGTGGAATACTACCGCAATCTTATGGACGAAAAGGGTGTTAAGCCTGAAGATATCAAGGGAATAGAGGATTTACATAAGCTTCCGTTTCTTTCAAAGGCTGACCTCAGGGATGCATACCCCTACGGGCTACTCGCAAAGCCACTTAAGGATTGTGTGCGTATTCAGTCTACATCGGGAACAACAGGAAGGCGTGTAGTTGCCTTTTATACACAAAATGACGTAAACCTCTGGGAAGATTGCTGTGCACGTGCTATCGTAGCTACAGGCGGAAGTAACGAGGATGTTTGTCAGGTTGCTTACGGTTATGGTCTTTTCACCGGTGGTGCAGGTCTTAACGGCGGTTCACACAAGGTTGGATGCCTTACGCTTCCTATGTCTTCAGGCAATACTGAGCGCCAGATTCAGTTTATGATGGACCTTAATGCGAGCATTCTCTGCTGTACTCCGTCTTACGCTGCATATATTGGTGAGTCCTTAAAGGAGCAGGGATATAAGCCTGAGGATATTCCGCTTAAGGCAGGTATCTTCGGTGCGGAACCCTGGACAGAGGAAATGCGCAAAAATATCGAGGAAACACTTGGCATCAAGGCTTACGACATATATGGTCTTACAGAAACAAGCGGCCCCGGCGTTGCATTTGAATGCAGTGAGCAAAGCGGTATGCACGTAAACGAGGACCACTTCTATGCAGAAATTATTGACCCCGAAACGGGCGAAGTTCTGCCCGAGGGCGAAAAGGGTGAGCTTGTGTTCACTTCGCTCGACAAGGAAGCATTCCCGCTTCTCAGATATAGAACAAGAGATATTTGCGTTCTTTCAAGGGAAAAATGTTCCTGCGGCAGAACTCTTGTAAAAATGGCTAAGCCGATGGGAAGAACTGACGATATGATGATTATCAGAGGCGTTAATGTGTTCCCAAGCCAGATTGAAACCGTTCTTCTTAACGAGGGCTATCAGCCCAACTACCAGATTGTTGTGGATCGTGCGAATAATACAGATACCTTCGAGGTAAACGTGGAAATGTCGCCTGAACAGTTCACAGATAAAGTAAGAGATGTTCTTGCAATGGAAAAGTCTCTTGCAAATGCGATGAAGACAATGCTTGGTATCAACCCGTCGGTTCACCTTGTTGCACCTAAGACCATCGCAAGAAGCGAGGGCAAGGCAGTTCGTGTAATTGATAAGCGTAACTTAATCTAATTGAAAGGGAAGATGAAAATGGCAATTAAGCAATTAACAGTTTTTGTTCAGAACACAAAAGGTTCAATCGCTACGGTAACGGATATACTTGCGAAAAATGATATAAACATAAGAGCACTTTCTATTGCAGAAACTGAGGATTTTGGCATTCTCCGCCTTATCGTAAATGATGAGAACGCCGCCGAAAAGGTGCTTTTGGAGCAAGGCTATCTTATTAAGGTTGTTGATGTTGTCGGCGTTAAAATCGGCGATGCGCCGGGCAAACTCACTGCAGCACTTGATGTGCTTGACAAGGCGGACATAAATGTTGAGTATCTTTACGCATTTATGGCGCGTACAGAAAAGCACGCCTATGTAGTTCTCAGGGTTGAGGATAACGCCAGTGCGGAAGAATCCCTTACAAACGCAGGCTTTAAGCTTATAACAGAAGCCGACATAAACAAACTGTAAAAAACCATAATACAAAAAGGAAGATTTTTGATAACACAAAAATCTTCCTTTTTGTTATTCTTAAATTGACTATTTTTGTATTTAATGTTATAATTTGGGTGTTAATAGTGGAATTTGGACAGGAGGCGAAAGTATGCTGTGGGAAAATCTAAGGGAAGAAGAGTTTGAAGACGCCATTTCAAAATCAAACGGGCTATGTATTGTGCCCGTGGGTTGCCTTGAAAAACACGGTCAGCATTTGCCTGTAGGTACGGATGCAATCCATATAACCGAAATTGCCAAGCTTGCGGCAGAAAAAGAGCCGGCTTGCGTTTTCCCCACAATGTATTTTGGCGAAAAGACGGGTGCGGGAGAATTTAAGGGAACGGTAATTTTTTCGGCAGAGCTGCGCCTGCAAATCCTAAAGGAAACCTGCAGGGAAATTGCAAGAAACGGGTTTAAGAAAATCCTTTTATATAACGGCCACGGCGGCAATCAGGATATGCTCTCTCTTTTTTCAAGAAGCGTATTGTTTGAAAAGACGGACTATATGGTCTACACTTATAGCGTAGGCTCAGATTTTGCCACGCCTAAAAAGCTTTTGCAGAAAAACTACTCTTACCTGACGAGTGAAGATAAAGAGGTTTTAAAGGCATATAACGAGCAAAAGAAACGATTTGGACACGCCTGCTTTATCGAAACGGGCTGGGTGTATGGCGTGCGTCCCGAGGTGGTGCGTCTTGACAAAATTGATGCAGAGGACGGAAAATCAGTCCACCGTTTTGACGAATTCAGTGAACGTAAAATCTCAACACCGCTTGCGTGGATGGCTGATTACCCGAATTCCTATGCAGGCGATTCGCACGAGGGAATGAATGAGCGTATTGCCCGTGCCATGGTGGAATTTTCAACAGATTCACTGTGCGAGGTAATTCGCTTCCTTAAAAACGAAACAATTTCAAACGAATACCACGAAGAGTGGCTAAACAAAAGATAATTATGGGGTGAAGAAAAGTGGTAATAGAACTTTCTAAAGAAGCAACTGCGATAATTAAAAAAATGCAGCAAAATGAACTGACGGAAAGTGTTATCTACAGAGAAATTGCAAAATTTGCAAAAGGCGACGATAACAAAAAAACGCTTATGCGTCTTGCCGATGAGGAGGCTGCGCATTACGCAATCTGGAAACACTATACAGGCATTGAAATGAAGCCTGAAAAGCTTAAGGTGTTTAAATACAAGCTCCTTGCACGTGTTTTTGGCTTTACATTTGCAGTTAAGCTGATGGAAAATGGGGAAGGCACAGCGCAAAAGGAGTATGCTCTCATAGCGGAGGAAGTCCCCGAAAGCACTCAGATACGAGAGCAGGAGGAAGAACACGAGGCGGCACTTCTTGAGATGCTTGACGAGGAAAGGCTTCAGTATGTGGGTAGTATGGTGCTTGGTATGAACGACGCTTTGGTGGAGCTTACAGGCTCGCTTGCAGGCTTTACCTTTGCGATGCAAAACACACGCCTTATAGCGCTCTCGGGCCTTATTATGGGAATTTCTGCAACATTTTCAATGGCGTCGAGCGAATTCCTTGCTGCAAAAAGCGAGGGCAGAACAGATGCACTCAAGTCCTGCAGTTATACAGGCATTGCATATTTAATTACAGTTGCACTTCTTATACTTCCGTATCTTATTCTTGACAATTCAAAATATATGGTTGCACTGTTTTCAATGATTGCCATTGTAATCCTTATTATAGCGGGATTTACATACTACATTTCAGTGGCAAAGGGCGAAAAATTCAAGCCAAGATTTTTGGAAATGTCATTTATCAGCATTGGCGTTGCAGTGATTTCATTTGTTGTGGGAATCCTTGCAAAGCACTTTTTAGGTGTTGACATAGGATAAAAAAGAAAGGGAGAGATAAATTTGGAAATTATTTCACTGGTTGGTATTGTGGTAGGTTTAGTTCTTTTGATTTACTTTGCCTACAAAGGAAATTCAATTATATGGGTTGCTCCCTTATGTGCTATGGTTGTAGCGATACTGGGCGGTCTTAACATTTTAGATGTGTACCTTGGCGATTACATAAAGGGCGTTGCAGATTACATAATTTCGTGGTTCCCTGCATTCTTCCTTGGTGCAATCTACGGAAAGGTTATGGATATGACAGGCTCTGCACGCTCGCTTGCAAACAAGCTTGTTTCAATAATCGGTCCCAAATTTGCAGTACTTGCAGTAGTGCTTCCGTGCCTTTTGATGACATTTGGCGGAATTTCATTGTTCGTGGTTGTGTTTGTAATTTACCCGATGGGTTATGCAATATACCGTGAGGCGAATCTCCCAAGAACTCTTCTTCCCGGTGCTATTGCCTTCGGTGCGTTTGGCATTACTATGACGGCTATCCCCGGCACACCGCAAATTCAAAACATCATCCCCACTACATATTATGGTACAACTGCAGCTGCAGCACCCCTGATGGGCGTTATAGCGGCGATTTTAATTGCAGTACCCGGATATATTTACCTTGAGTGGCGCTGTCGCAGTGCGCGCAAAAAAGGCCTTGGCTTTGTCGAGGACGAAAAGTACAAGGGAACCGCAACAGAAGCTGTAGAGCAGCCGTCTTGGCACTGGCTCAGCGGTTTACTTCCTTTGATAATCGTTGTGCTTATGCTCAACGTGCTTCCCGGTGTTCTTGAAAGAGCAGGCATCGCTCAGTGGAGCACAAGTCAGTCTATCGTAGTAGCGCTTTTGGGCGGAATACTCGTTACCTGTCTTATGAATATAAAGCAGTTTAAGGTTCTTCTTCCTGCAATCAATGATGGTGCAAACGGCTCTTTGATGGCTATTATGAACACTGCATGTGCAGTGGGCTTCGGTTCGGTTGTAAAAATTGTTCCCGGCTTTGCACTTCTTAAAAAAGCTATGCTTAATATGCCCGGAAGCATCCTTTTCTCCGAGGCAGTTGCGGTAAATGTTTTGGCAGGTGCAACGGGATCTGCATCAGGTGGTATGTCTATTGCGCTTGAGGCACTGGCTCCGCAGTATCTTGAGAAAGCCACAGCGATTGGTATGAATCCCGAGCTTCTTCACAGAATTGCATCACTCGCATCGGGCGGTCTTGACACACTTCCGCACAATGGTGCAGTGCTTACACTTCTTGCAGTATCAAACTGCAAGCACAAGGAATCGTATATCGATATCTGCGTAACCTCTTGCATCATCCCCGTTGTTGTGTCCTTGCTACTTTCCTTTGTTTGGGGAATATTTATCTGATAAAAAAAGCTGAACGATTTTAAATCGTTCAGCTTTTTTAAAATTTAAATTTGTCGGTTTCCTCAAGTTCTAGCAAATCAACAATTTTTTCAAAGTTTTCCGTAGCACCGATAAAGCCGACCTGCGTGTGTGAGTCGCTTCCCAAGTAGAACTTACAACCACATTTCTTCGCTATCTTGTAAGGCCTGAGGATGCTTTTAAGCTCATCATCTGTGTATCTCGAAACGTTGAAGTTAAGCTCAATGCCAAGTCCACACTTTGCCGCCCTTGTGAAAAGATCGGTAAAGGTTGCGTCAGAAATAGCATCCAAAAGCTTGATGTGGGTTTCCCTACAGGTGTAGTCAATCAAACTATCGGTAAGGTGTGCAACGCCAACCTTGTGAAACGGCAAATCACTGTCAAGCAGTGCATTGAATCTGTCAATATAAATCTGAACACGCTTTTCAAAGGGAGTGCCCTTATCTATCCAGAAGTGAAGATGCGTGGTCGCAACAACTATAAAATCAAACTTATCGTAGTTTGATTTTGCAAGCCCGATATTCATATCTGCGTCCATATCGCACTCGCAACCAAACAAAAACTCGCAACCCTCTGCCTGAGGAAGAGGAAGAATTTCAGACAAAACACCAACACCGTATTTCTGATAAACATCAACGGGGTCCATCACAATTTCAGCATCGTCAGAAAAGTCAGTATCCCAAAAATGGTCTGTAACTACAATCCTTTTAAGGTTATTTTGGATTGCATATTTTAAGATGTTTTCACCCGTCTGCAGTGGGTCATTGGCACAAGGGCTTATATTTGAATGAATATGATAATCATGGTCAACAATATATCTCATAAAAATGCTCCATTTCTAGTGTGTTATAAATACATGATTTTCTTCTAAATTATATCACAACGATAAAAAATGTCAACCCTATCCATATTGACATTTAAGATCATATATTATAAAATTGACCTGTTAATTTACATCGTATTGTCGCAAATATTTATTTAAACGGAGTGAAGGTATGCTTAAAAGATTTATAAGTTACTACAAACCATACAAAAAAATGCTCGTTCTTGATATGATAGCAGCACTTTTGATTTCAGTTATCGGTATGGTTTATCCCGTTGTAACCAATAAAATGCTTAACGAATATATACCGAATAAAATGTATAAAGTTATAGTGATTTCGGGAATTGCGGTGCTATTACTTTACATAATAAGAATGTGCCTTCGCTATTTTGTGCAATACTACGGACATATAATCGGTGTGCGAATGCAGTCTGATATGAGAGTTGATTTATTTAAGCATCTGCAAAAACTCCCCTATAAGTTTTACGATAACAACGAAACGGGAAAAATCATGACAAGAATCACAAGTGATTTGTTCGAAGTTTGCGAGCTTGCTCATCACGGACCTGAAAATCTTTTGATCAGTTCTGTTATGATAGTAATGTCATTTGTTTATCTTGCTACGATTGACTGGATTCTGACACTCATTATTTTTGCTTGCGTGCCTGTTTTGATGGTAGTTACTTTTTACTGCCGAAAAGCAATGAAAAATGCCTTTGCAGACAGAAGGAAAAGCAATGCAGTAATAAATGCGGCAGTAGAAAGCAGTATCACCGGTATAAGGGTAACAAAAGCTTATACAAATGCAGAACATGAAATTGCAAAATTCAAAAAAGGCGATGAAGAGTTTGTGGATTCCTCCAAAAGAGCATATGATGCTATGGCAAAATTCCATTCTTCAACAACCTTTATCACAGACATTTTCAATGTGTTCATATTAATAGCAGGCGGATTGTTTTTGTATTCCGGAAGAATATCCTTTGGCGATTATTCTACATTTATAGTATCAGTGAACCTGTTTATTAACCCCGTAACAACTTTAATCGGGTTTATGGAACAGTTCCAGAATGGTGTCAGCGGATTCAAACGTTTTGTTGAAATTATGGAAGAAGAACCTGAAACCGACAGTACAAGCGCACAAGTCCTTTCAGATGTCAATGGCGAAATTGAGTTCAGAAACGTTTCATTCTCATATGATGAAACTAAAGAAGTGATTGATGACGTAAACCTTAAAATTCAAAAGGGAAGAAAACTTGCGCTTGTGGGTCCGTCAGGCGGTGGCAAAACGACAATTTGCCATCTGCTGCCTAATTTTTATAAGCTGACTGAAGAGGGCGGAGATATTTTAATTGACGGCAAAAATACAAAAAATCTTACCCTGGAATCTGTAAGAAAAAACATTGGTATTGTTCAGCAGGATGTATTTTTGTTTGCAGGAACAATTAAGGATAACATTTTGTACGGAAAACCTGATGCAACCGAGCAGGAAATTATAGATGCTGCAAAAAAAGCCAATATTCACGATTATATTCTGACTCTAAAAAATGGATATGATACCGAAATCGGCGAACGTGGTGTCAAGCTTTCGGGCGGGCAAAAGCAGAGAATAAGTATCGCAAGAGTATTCCTAAAAAATCCTGCAATCTTAATTCTCGATGAAGCAACAAGTGCCCTTGACAATACAACTGAAGTTCATATTCAGGAGGCTTTAGACGAGCTTTGTAAAGGCAGAACCACGCTTGTAGTGGCGCACAGACTTTCAACTATCAGAAATGCAGATGAAATTGTAGTTGTTATTAACGGTAAAATTGCCGAGCGCGGAAACCACGAGGAATTGATGGAAAAAGGCGGAGCATATAAGGACTTATATGCTCTTCAGTTCAGGGATAATGACTTTTTTGAATAACAGATTCATCTGAACAGACTCATCTGAACAGACTCATTCGTAAATTGAGGTGATATTTATTCTTACTAAATTACTTATAAAACGCTTCGTAAAAAATTACGAAGATACAAATGACAATGAGGTAAGACAGCGCTTTACCATGCTTTCGGGCGCGACGGGTATTGCGGTGAACGTATTTTTGTTTGTTATAAAGCTTGTAGCGGGTATTGTATGCAGCTCGGTTGCGATTGTGGCAGATGCGTTTAACAATCTTTCCGACACGGCGTCATCAGTTGTATCAATGCTTGGATTCAGGATGTCTTCTAAGCACGCCGACGAAAAGCATCCGCTCGGGCACGGAAGATACGAGTATATCACTGCTTTTGTGGTGGATGTTATGATAATTTTCGTCAGCGTTGAATTTTTCAAAACATCTCTTCAGAAAATTATTTCACCTACAACCGTAAGCATAAATCGAGCAACACTTGTAATTCTTATAATTTCAATAATCGTAAAGCTTTGGACATTTTTCTTCTACAGAAAGATAGGAAGTGCAATAAATTCCTCAGCGGTTAAAGCTACATCTATCGACAGTATTTCCGATGTGCTTGCAACATCGGTTGTGCTTGTTTCTGCTTTGGTGGGGATGTTTTCAGATATCACCCTTGACGGATGGGCCGGTATGCTTGTGGCTTTGGTAATTTTTTATGCAGGCGTAAGGTCAGCGTATGAGATGATAGAGGTTCTGCTAGGTAAATCACCCGATCCTGAGCTTGTGGAAGAAATATATTCATTCTCAAAAAAATACACCGAGGTTGTGGGAATACACGACCTGATGGTGCACGACTACGGCCCGGGTAGACTCATATTCACCTTGCACGCTGAGGTTTCGGAGGATTGCGACCTTCTTCACGCACACGAGGTTATAGATGATATGGAGCGTGATATGCAGTCGCACTTTAAAAGCATTGTTACAATCCACCTTGATCCTGTTGCAGTAAACAACAAGGAAGTTGATGAACTCCGCAGTATCGCAGAGCAGTGTGCTAAAGAGGTTGACGCTTCCTTTACAATTCACGATTTTAGGATTACGGGCAGTGAGCAAAGCATCAAGCTAATTTTTGATTTGTGTATTCCGAGCAATTCAAAATATAATGATGACGATGCCGCGCAGCTTGTCGAAGATAGAATAAAAGAAAAACACCCACATTGCCGATGCGTCATACACGCAGAGCATCCGTATGTGTAAAAAGAGGATGGCAGTGCCATCCTCTTTTTTATAATATACGCTTTTTATATTCGGTAGGCGATGTTCCAACAGATTTTTTAAAAGCCCTTGAAAAACTATGTATGCAGGAAAACCCAAGCATTTCTGATATCTGGCTTATGGTATGCTGATTATCACGCAAAAGTTTTTTTGCCTCGTTGACCTTTATGGTGTTATAGTACTGCATAACACTGCTTCCCATATTGTTTTTAAAAATGTAGCTCAGGTGCGACTTTCCAATCATAAAGTGTGAGCAAATATCAACTAGTGTAAGTGAACTGTAGATGTTTTCCTTCATATAGTCGCAGACGAGCTCACAAATTGAGTTTTTGGCAATTGCCCGCGATGTTTCGCTCGACACTATTTTGTTTCCAAAGTCCGACTCGTTTCGCATAATTCCGATAAGGAGCTCCGTCATGTAGCACAAAAGCAGCTGTGCTGAGCCGAATTCCGATTTTGAAAAATCAAGGTTGCCTTTGACCTTGTAATCGCTTTTTATCGTGCCGAGTGCGTTTTTAGCCTCGCCGATAAAAAGGCGAAGAAGTGTCTTTGCCGTCTTATCCGCCGTAAAAACCTTTTTTCTGAAAAAGCTTATGCTCGGGCTGTCGCACGAAAAAGATATAACAAGCATATTGTTGGGAGTCTGCGAGTCCGATATATGCGAATGTATTTCGCCCGGTTCGTGAAAAATCATCTGCCCCTGACTGAGCGTGCAGCTGTTTCCGTCAGTAATTGCAAGCACGTTGCCACTGTCAACATATACCATTTCCCAAAAATTGTGCTTTTCGGGCGAGTGGGTAAAGTCTTTGCCAAATTCAAAGTAGTAAATACTGTTAAACCCCTTTATCTCAATTTCTTTTTTTATTGGTTGCAATTTATACAAAAAAATCACCGCTCCGGAAGAAATGTTAAAAAAATAATTCTAAATGTCAAATACATATGTTTAAAAAAAGTATATAATAAAACTGAAGATGTGTCAATATAAAACCTGTTTGCGAATAGGTAAGAGGCACAGCCAAAGCAAATCGTGCCGGAATTTTGGCAAAATGCGGTACGGATGATGTGCAAAAAATTATAAGTACATAGAAAATCGTTTCACAGAAAGGATGGTAACTAATGTTAGTAAACTTAAATGAAGTGCTTTTGCCTGCAAAGAAAAATAAGTATGCTGTTGGTCTTTTCAATGCAGTTAACCTTGAGCTTGCAAGAGGTATTATCAATGCGGCAGAAGCAACACGTTCACCCGTGATTATGGGTACAGCAGAGGTTCTTTTCCCTTATGGTCCTTTGGAGGAGGTATCTTACTACCTTATTCCGATGGCGAAGAAGGCAAATGTTCCGATTGTTGTTCATCTTGACCACGGTCTTAAAAAGGAAACCTGCCTTAAGGCACTTGAGCTTGGCTTTACATCAATTATGTATGACTGCTCTACAGACCCCTACGAAGTAAACGTTGAAAAGGTAAGAGAAATGGCAGACATTGCTCACTCTTACGGCGCAACAATCGAGGGTGAGCTTGGCCACGTTGGTGATAACGAAGGCTCAGCAGAGGGCGATTCTCATCTTGAAGATCCGAGCAAGTTCTTTACCGATCCCAAGCTTGCGAAAGACTATGTTGAAAAAACAAAGGTCGATGCACTCGCAATCGCAGTAGGTAACGCACACGGTGCGTACAAGCTTCCGCCTAAGCTTGACTTTGAAAGAATCAGAACAATCGCAAACACAATTGATGTTCCGCTTGTTCTTCACGGCGGTTCAGGTCTTACAGATGATGACTTCAGACGTGCAATCAAGGAAGGTATCAGCAAGGTTAATATCTTCACTGATATCAACATTGCCGCAGTTAAGGCTGAATTTAAGAAGTTCACAGATATGAACAAGGGTATCATTGACCTTATTCCTGCCGCAGTTGAAGCTGTAAAGCAGGAAACAATGGCAAAGATGGAGCTTTTCTCAAGCACAGGTAAGGTTGAGGGCGCAGTATCTTCTGCTATGAATATGGATATCGATAAGATAGTTGAACTCGTTGCAAACGAAGTTCGTAAGAGATTAAAATAATCAGGAGGAAATAAAAATGGATTTTAACAGCACAGTAAAAGGCTCACTCATGGAAGGCTTTTTCCCCGAAGGTTGGGATATGAAGAAAATTGATGAGTGCTGCAACGTAAACAACAAGGTTTCTGACAGACAGGATTTCTGGCATAAGGACTTTAACCCTGTTTGCTGCGAAACTCTTGGTGAGTTTGACACATATATGGGTCATGAAATTGCAATCACAATCAAAAAAGCTCGTGATGCAGGTGAGAAGATTGCATTCATTCTCCCCGTTGGTCCTATGGGTATGTACAAATGGGCAGTTTACTTCCTTAAAGCTTGGAACGTAAAGTGCGACCACGTTTACACATTCAATATGGACGAATGGTCAGATGCTGAGGGTAACACACTTGACAGTAAAGACCCCGGCGCATTCCAGAACGCTATGTGCAATGCGCTCTTTAATCCCCTTGGTGAGCTTACAGTTCCCGAATCACAGCGTAACTTCGCAACAAAGGAAAATCTTCCTACATATCCTGAAAAGATTGCAGCGCTTAAGGCAGAGGGCGTAAAGCTTATCCTTGTTTACGGTATCGGCAGAGCTTGCCATATCGCATTCTGGGAGCCCCACTTTGCAGCTGAATTCGACACTGTTGAAGAATGGAAGGCACAGCCCTACAGAATCGCTGCTAAGCTTCATCCGCTTACAGTTGAGCAGAACGCTATCACAAGCTTCAAGTCTCGTACAACACTTGTTCCTTGCAGAGCTAACACAATCGGACCTGGCCTTATGTTCCAGGCAGACTACGCTATCGGTGGTTGCGATGGCGTACTCGGCCGTGGTATGCAGTGGCAGGGTATGAGCTTCTGGACAACACTTCGTCATGGTCCTTCAAAGTGGATCACATCAAGCTTTATCCCCACACTTCCCGGTAAGCTCTTCTATCTTAAAGAGCTTGAGGGTCCGCTCGTAGCAGAATGCAACTAATTGGGAATGTTAAAACCGCCCGGAACGCAAAAGGCGGGGCAAAAATAAAGTTTGGAATATACTAAAATTTTAAGTTTAAGTATTTCGTATGAGGAAACACCGTTTAAAACGGTGTTTCTTTTTTTATATGCCTTTTGCTACGAACAAACTTCGCCTCTCGGCGTATCTATATACGCCTTCGGGCAACCCTCGGCTATGCCTCGGCTCAGTTTGTCCGTTCTGAACGATTTTTCCTATTCCCAACAAAAAGTCTGGATACTTAAAGTATCCAGACTTTTTATGAACATTGAAATTCTGCAACATTGATAATTGTTTTCTTTTTTCTTACTGCATATTGATAGGCAATGCCTGTTCCTGATTTTGGTTGATAATCGAGTAAATCTCGTTTGCCGTTTTTTCTTGTGGGTGGTAAATATCCGTCTTTGAAATACACAATGCAATACTTTGATTTCTCTATCATTTCGCAGTTGCGTTTGATATAGACAGCCCTGCCTGCATTTCTTGCGTTTTCTGGATAATAGGTTTCCTTGCAGCTTTCCAGAAGATATTTTTCATAATCATCATCGATGTCAGGAAATTCTGCACGAACATAAACTCTTTTGATATGAGGGAATTTTACTTTAAGCGACTCAACAACCTTTCTGCATAAACGGTCAAAATCGCTTTTACTTCCCATAAGAAATGTGTCTACCTTTTTATGCAGTATCAAGTCTTCCATTATTTCATATACTTTGGTTTTCAAACTGTCTGCTTCTGTTATTTTTCTGTGCCCGAAGAAACAGCAGGTGGTTTTTTCTTCTGCCATCATCATACCCCTGAAATAAAAAAGTGCGTAGCCACTACCTGAAAGCAGAGCTACGCACCAAAAAACGCAGGGACTCTGTTTCGAATGTTGCTACACACTTTTAACATACCACCTAGAATAAATTACACCCAAGAGTATGACGAAACAAGAGTGTACGCTTTTTACAAATAGCGTACCTCTTGGGATAATATTTATTCAATTAGATGGCTGCCTTTTGACAGTCGTTAAAAGTTGTAGCGTATATATTATACCACCATATTTTTGGTTTATCAAGCAATTAGAATAAAATTAACTGAAATTCTTTGAAACTGAAAAAAAGATGATTTAAATGTTGACTTATCCTTTCGGGTGTAATATTATATAGGTATCATGGAAATTAGGAGTGTTTTTTATGAAGAGAGTAGTTCTTTTGGGCGATTCCATCCGCATGGGATACGGTAAAGTTGTGCCCGAACTTTTAAAAGATGAGTACGAGGTTTGGCAGCCTGAAGATAACTGTAGGTTTTCAAGCTATACATTGAGAATGCTTTTTGAACTCAGGGGAGAGATTAACAAAGCCGATATCATTCACTGGAATAACGGCTTGTGGGATATATGTCAGATTTTTGAGGATGGTAGCTTTACATCGCTTGAAGATTACATAAAAATCATGAAGAGAATTGCGACAAAGCTTCTTGCAATTACCGATAAGGTAATCTTTGCGACAACAACCGCAGTTGACCCCCGAAACCCCTATGACCATAATGAGGTTATCGACGAGTACAATGCGGCGATTGTTCCCGTGCTTAAGGAAATGGGTATCCAGATAAATGACCTTAACTCACTTGTAAAGCCCAACATTGGTGAGTTCATCCTGCCTGACTACATTCATCTTACAGATGCAGGTATCGACGCTTGCGGCAAGCAGGTTGCAGACTCTATAAGAAGTATAGATAAATAAGACAATAGAAAAAGAGTCCGTAATACAGTCGGTATTACGGACTTTTGTTATGTGAAAAAAGGCTATGCAATCAACCATAACCTTAATTATTTATTTCTTAATTTTCTGCAATACTGCGTGCAGAGCTTATCAGTACATTCTGAGCATTTAAGTGCCATGTTGCTGTTTTCCCAGAATCTTTCGGGATATGTAAAAACACATACTTCCCAGACAAGCCATATCATAAGTGAGAATATAACGAGCGACCAGGAATAGACGCTGTTTACTGCAACAATCGGCAAAAACATCATCAGATGATCCCAATTGAAGATTCGGCAGGTTGTGCAGCATTTGTTATGCATTATAAGCCTGAACGGGCACCATATAAGCACGCATATCAGATCGCACACAT
>JAZRPN010000111.1:0-4819 GCA_045649225.1 Clostridia bacterium
CAATAAGATTTTGGGCGTTATTGTAAATGTTTTCCGCAGCATTCCGTTTATAATCCTTATGGTTGCGGTGCTTCCGTTTTCAAAGCTTGTGGTAGGAACAAGTCTTGGCAACAAGGCGATGATTGTAACGCTTGTCATTGCGGCCGCTCCGTACATAGCACGTATGGTCGAAAGCTCAATAAAAGAAGTCGGCAAGGGCGTTATCGAGGCAGCTCAGGCAATGGGAACATCGTCTTTTAAAATAATTTACAAGGTGCTTATCCCCGAGGCTAAGCCGTCTCTTATAGTTGGTTGCGTCATTTCCATGGTAACAATACTTGGTTACAGTGCGATGGCGGGCACAATCGGCGGCGGTGGTCTTGGTATGATTGCCATTATGTATGGGCATCAGAGCAGTAACGCCGATATAATCTGGATATGCGTTGCACTTACCATCATTATCGTGCAGATAATTCAGGAAATCGGTATGTTTATCGCACGTAAAACAGATAAGAGAATCAATTAAATTTAAATAAAAGGAGTTTTTAAAATGAAAAAAATACTCGCATTACTCTTGGCTCTTACCCTTGCAATCTTTGTTTTTGCAGGCTGTGCATCTGACAAAGAGGAAAACACAAATGTTATTACAGTTGGCGCAAGCGCAACACCCCACGCAGAAATTCTTGAACAGGTTACAGAGCCGCTTAAGGAAATGGGCTATGAGCTTAAAATCGTTATTTACGATGACTATGTTCTTCCCAACACTGCGCTCAATGATGGCGAGATTGATGCAAACTACTTCCAGCACAAGCCCTATCTTGACGATTTCAACGCAAAGAATGGCACAGAGCTTACATCTGCTTTTGCACTTCACTACGAGCCTTTTGGTATTTACCAGAACGGTGTTAAATCACTCGATGAGCTCAAAAAGGGTGCAACAATTATAATCCCTGCCGACGACAGTAACGAAACACGTGCACTGCTTCTTCTTCAGCAGGAGGGTCTTATCACTCTTCCCGAGGATGCAAGTGCAATCAAGGGTGTAACAACACTTGATATTATCGACGATGGCGGTTTTGACATCAAGGCAGTTCAGGCAGATACAGTTCCCGCTCAGCTTAAAAACAGCGACGAGGGAACTATCGCAATCATCAATGGTAACTATGCAATTCAGGCAGGTCTCAGCGTTAAGGATGCTCTTGCAATCGAAGATGCTACAGGCGATGCAGCTACAACCTACGGCAACATAATCGCAGTTAAGGTTGGTAACGAAAACAGCGAAAAGACAAAAGCTCTTGTAGAAGCTCTTAATTCCGAAGCTGTTAAGAAGTTCATTGAAGATAAGTATGCAGGCGCAGTAGTACCGCTTTTCTAAGGAATACGGAAAAACGCCCAGAACGCAAAAGGCAAATGAAAGAAATAAAATATGGTACAGACAAAAAACAGGTCTTTGTATTTTATAGGAGAAAACACCGTTTTAAACGGTGTTTTTCTTTTTTTGTGCCTTTTGCTACGAACAAACTTCGCCGCTCGGCGTACCAACGTACGCCTTCGGGTAACCCAAGAAGCCATTGGCTTCTTGGCTCAGTTTGTCCGTTCTGAACGATTTTCCCTATTCCTAGTAGGCTTTATTTGACAATTCTTTATATTACAGCTATAATAAAATAAAGTGTATTGGAGGGATTTATGGTGAAAAAAATATTTGCTTTGATTGTAGTATTTGCAATGCTTTCAATATCTGCATCGGCGGCGGTTGTCGAATTTACAATCGGCGACACGCAGTACAATGCAGAGAGGGACGGAAATATCTCGGGAAGAATAATCGAGGCTCCGCCCGTTATCGCAGATGGCAGAACATTGGTGCCTGTCCGTGCGATTTCTGACGCATTCGGCATTCAGATAGGCTGGGATGAAGCCGAGCGTAAGGTTTCACTGAAAAAGGCGGAAAAGGAAATAAAGCTTTTCATTGACAGTAAAACCGCTTATGTAAATAATCAGGAAATTACGCTTGATGTTGCACCGTCAATCCAAAATGGCAGAACGATGGTGCCCCTCAGGTTTATAAGCGAAACACTGGGATATAACGTAAACTATGTAAACACAACAAAACAGGTAGTAATTGACGACACACCCGTAGTAATACAGTGCGGCGATAAAAAAATTACGCTCGCTGAGGTAAAAGAGCTTTGCAACATATATAGAAACAGCGCTCAAAGACCTGACGGCTACAGCGACAGTGAGTTCGAGGAAGCTATTTTAATGAATGTTCTTGATGTTTTTTATGAAATTGCAATTTTCTCAAAGAGTTTTCCCGAATTTATCATAGGAGCATCAGAAAATGAACGTATAGATGCGGGAATAAAGAACATTAAGCAGTTTTACAATCCCCAGATGGAAGCCCTTAATGCCCTTGTGTGCGAAAAGTATTTCTTCTGGAACAGCAGTAGCATTATCGACTACATAGAGAGAAACATCAATCTTGACGAAACTTATCAGAATGAGTTTGTTTGTGCAAAGCACGTATTGGTTTCTGACGAGCAAACTGCAAAGCAAGTTTACGAAAAGGCTCTTTCAGGATACGACTTTGACGCTCTTGTAAAGGAATTCGGCACTGACCCGGGAATGAATTCAAACCCTGACGGCTACGTATTTACAACAGGCGAAATGGTGGAAGAATTTGAAAAAGCCTCGTTTGATTTAAAGGTAGGAGAAATAAGCCCCCCCGTAAAGACCTCTTATGGCTACCACGTTATAAAGCGTGAAGCTCTTCCAACAATGACAACTGAGATTAAGCAAAATATCGCAGTGAAGTACGGTCAGGCGAAAATTGACGCAGCTCCGGGAGTTGATCAGGTGACGCCGATAAACGAAGTACAGTCGCTCTTAAAATAAAAAAGAGGGTGTAAAACTACACCCTCTTTTTAAGTTTGATTTTTGCTATATTCAGTTAGCGTCATACCCATTCGCTTTTTAAAGAACTTCGAAAAATAGTTTACCGACGAAAAACCAAGCAGTTCAGAAATCTCGGTAAAGTTCATATCACTTGTCAAAATAAGATGAATTGCCGTCTGGAGCTTAAGCTCAAGGAAATGTTCCATAATGCTCTGATGCATTTCCTTTTTGTAACGTTTCATTAAAACATTGGGGCTTTCATTAAAGATTGACGCAATTTCATCAATGCTGATATTTGAAAACCGCCTTTCCTCAAGCAAAACATTTATGCGGTCAACCATTTTGGAAACTCCGTTGCGGTTGTTTATCTTTCCGTCTTCCGTTTGTGGCAAAAAGATGCCCTGCATCCTGCCGAAAATCCTGATGAGAAAGTTTTCAAGCCCCGAGGAAATAAGCTCAGGCCACAAGGAAATATCGCTGTTTTTATTATTATAAAACTCCGTCGCTTCCTTAATAAGGTGGGATATGAGAGATTTTTCCCTGCCATCGAGCGTTATGGGAGATGTGCCGAAGTAGTGCATCGCCTCATCTTCGCAGATAAAATCAAGTATTCCAACGCAAAGCTCGTGGTTTTTGGGATATATCATTATGGATTTTTCTGCCGGCGGACGAAAAATGATCTGTCCTGCTGAAATTATTTCCTCTGTGCCATCACGCAAAATGGACATCTGCCCTTTTGTAACATAAAAAAGCTGCCAGAAACCATATTCCTCCTCGTAGGGTGGCTCAACCACAACAAGCGGATTGTAATCAATTGCCGCAACGATTGTGCGTACAGTGAAGGTTTTTTTGATTTTATTGAATAGCATGCCATCCCTCCGTGAAAAACTACCAATAATCCATAGAATATTACAAATATACTGCCTCTGTTTCCATTGTACAACGAGACTTATATATTGTCAATGGCAGAAAAGTACCAAAAAAGAGTGTAAGTTTACATATAAAAAAGCCAAGCAGCGTATTATAATAAAATAAAAAACAGAATAAAGGAGATTTTATTATGGAAAAAATTCGTTTGGCTATTGTAGGTACAGGATCCATTGCTTTTACGCATATGTATGGACTTCAGCGCATTGATGAGGCGGAGCTTGTTGCTATCTGCGATATACATACTGAGCAGATGGACAACTTCAGAAAAACATTCCCCGTTGCAGATGAGGACTGCTACACTGACCTTGACGAACTTCTTAAGAGAGATGATATTGATGCAGTTATCGTTTGTGCGTCGGATAAGGCTCATCACGATATTGCAACTCGCGCACTCCGTGCAG
Organism: Clostridia bacterium; assembly: GCA_045649225.1. Classification (GTDB taxonomy): domain Bacteria; phylum Bacillota; class Clostridia; order UMGS1883; family UMGS1883; genus UMGS1883. Next base: position 4,203 of record JAZRPN010000111.1, read on the forward strand.
GCAAGCACGTGCCTTGCGAAAAGCCTATGGCTCTTGACATTGACGAATGCCGTGATATGATTAAGGTTGCGGAAGAAACAGGCAAAAAGTTTATGATTGGTCAGGTTTGCCGCAAGGCTCCCGGCTTTATAAAGGCAAAAGAGCTTGTAGATGCAGGTGTAATTGGTGAGCTTTTCTTTGTTGAATCAGAGTATGCTCATGACTACTGCGAGCTTCCCGGTATTGATAACTGGAGAAAGGTTCCTGAAAGACATCCCATCATCGGCGGCGGTTGCCATGCAGTTGACCTCTTAAGATGGATTGCAGGCGACCCGACTGAAGTTTTTGCTTATGCAAACCACAAAATGCTTCCCGGCTGGCCCATCAACGATACTGTTGTATCAGTAATCAAGTTCCCGAATGATGTTATCGGTAAAGTATTTACATCTATCGGCTGTAAGAGAAGCTACACAATGAGAACTGTTATCTACGGCAGTGAGGGTACAATTATCACAGATAACACAAGCGATACAATTTCGCTTTTCAGAAACAAGGTTGCAGGTGAGCTTAAAAGCTTTGGCACACCCAATCAGGTAATTGAAACAAAAATTCCTGTAGAAATTGCATCTCACAATATG
>JAZRPN010000112.1:0-3658 GCA_045649225.1 Clostridia bacterium
AAGCAAGGCGCAAAAATGGACTTTTGCTCGCCCTGTGGAATATGCCGTCAGTTTATGACGGAGTTTTGTGATAAGGATTTTAAAATCTATTTGTCAGACGGCTCAGATATAAAGGAATACACCCTCGGAGAGCTTATTCCGCTAAGCTTTAGTCTGGAGGTGTAGCATGTACGAAATCATATCGGCGAAAAAACGTGGCGAAAGCCTTACCGATGAACAGATAGGCAGACTGATTCGGGGCTACACTGACGGCAGTATAGCAGATTATCAGATGTCCGCCTTTCTTATGGCGGTTTGTCTTAAGGGTATGGACGAGCGAGAAATATCCGCCCTCACGCTTGAAATGGCAAATTCGGGCGATACGGTAGATTTGTCAATGCTTGGCACTCTTTCGGCTGACAAGCATAGTACAGGTGGTGTCGGCGATAAAACAACGCTTGTTGTAATGCCGCTTGCGGCGTGCCTCGGATGTAAAATCGCAAAAATGTCCGGGCGTGGTCTTGGGCATACAGGCGGTACAGTAGACAAGCTTGAATCCATAGAGGGCTACAAAACAATGCTCACACCTGAAGAGTTTATTCGTCAGGTGCAGGAGGTCGGCATTGCAGTTATCGGGCAAAGTGCAAATCTTGCACCTGCCGATAAAAAAATATATGCCCTGCGTGATGTTACTGCAACGGTGGACAGTATCCCGCTTATAGCGTCAAGCATTATGAGCAAAAAGCTTGCGGCAGGGTCAAAAAACATCGTACTTGATGTAAAGTACGGCAGCGGTGCTTTTATGAAAACTGCCCAGGATGCACAAAGCCTTGCAGAGTGTATGGTGCAAATCGGCAAATCAAACGGACGAAACACTCGGGCACTTATAACAAATATGGATGTTCCGCTCGGCAAAAATATCGGCAACTCCCTTGAGATAATCGAAAGCATAGAAATTCTGAAAAACAAAGGCGACGATGACCTTCGCAAGCTGTGCATTGAGCTTGCCGCGAATATGGCGTCAATGGCTCTCGGAAAAGAAATAGACGAAATGAGAACTCTTGCAGAAAAAGCCCTTTCAGACGGCACAGCCTTAAAGAAGTTTAAAGAGTGGATAAAAGCGCAGGGCGGAAACGAAGCGTGGATAGATAATCCTGACCTTTTCCCTAAGGCAAAGTATGAAAAAAACATTACCGCCGTGGAAGATGGCTACATAAAGCATGTTGACACCGAAAAAACAGGGCTTGCGTGCGTTAAGCTCGGAGGCGGCAGGCAAAAAAAGGAAGACTTGATTGACTTCGCTGCGGGAATAATAATGCATAAAAAAACCGGGGATTTCGTAGTACGTGGCGAGAAAATCGCAACGCTTTACACAAATAGTGAAAAAAGCATAAAAGAAGCTGAGGAGTGCTTTTGCGGTGCGATTGCTTTTGGGGAAAATACATCTTTAAAACCGCCTGTTCTTTACAAAACCGTATACTGATTTAATGGTAATATTTTTGAGTTGACGGGTACGCTATCCGTATGGTATACTCAATTCGAAAAAAATAAAGGAGAAACATTATGAAGAACACAATTTTAGCTATACTTATGGTGCTTGTGCTTGCATTTTCGGGATGCGGAGCAAAGACCACCACAACCGATAAAGAGGTTGAAAACAATACTAAGGTAGAAGAAAATACCGAAGTAAAGGACGAAACAGAAATAGCCCCTGAGGAAGAAACCGAGCAGGAGGCTGAAAAGCCGGCTGACGAAAAGGAAGACGAAAAGGCCGAGGAAAAGGTTGAAGAAAAGGTTGAAGAACCTCAGAAGCCGCAGGAGGAAGAAAAGCCCCAGAAACCGCAGGGCGATACACGTCCTCTTTCCGAGATAATGGCATCAATCACATCAAATCTTGGCGAAATGCCTATGCTTGGCGAAATTCCGCTTGACGAGGAAAACTTCGCATTCTACACTTTCGCAGATTATGTTGAGGGTGCAGAGGGATATGTAAGCGAACCTATGATGGGCTCATTTGCACATTCTGTAGTTCTTGTAAGACTTCCCGAGGGTACTGACGTCAGTGCGTTTGCGTCAAAGGTTAAGGCGAATGCTGACCCGCGCAAATGGATCTGTGTTGAGGCAGAAACAGTTGAAGTAAGAACAAAGGGAAATCTTGTTCTTTTGGTAATGTCTTCAAAAGAAACTGCAAATAAGATTGTAAGCAGGTTCTGATAGGGAGTAGCTATGCTTTTTTCAGGTATTACTTTTCTATATTTCTTCCTGCCGTTTATGGCGCTGTACTTTGTAATTCCTAAAAAGTGGAGAAATGCGTTTTTACTTGCGACAAGCCTTGTTTTCTATTTTTCGGGGGAGCCGGTTTATACACTGCTCTTACTTTTTTCATCGCTTTCCGACTGGCTGCACGGACTTTATATAGAAAAGCACCGTGGCGAAAAAAAGGCAAAAATTGCGCTTATATCGGCAATTGTGATAAACGTGTTGTTGCTCGGATTTTTTAAGTATACCGACTTTTTCATATCGACAGTAAATACACTTTTTTCTGCCGAAATACCGCTTATGAATATTCGCCTGCCTATTGGTATAAGCTTTTTCACATTCCAGACGATGAGCTACTCGATAGATGTTTACCGGGGCGACGCCAGGGCGCAGAAAAACCTCGCAAGCTTTGCGACCTATGTTTGTTTGTTCCCGCAGCTAATCGCAGGTCCGATTGTTCGTTATACCGATGTTGAAAACGAGCTCGAAAACCGCAAAACCACTGTCGATTTGGCATCGCAGGGCGTACGAAGATTTTGCGTTGGTTTGGGTAAAAAGGTATTGATTGCAAATCTCCTGGGCGAGATTTGTGCAAACTTTATTGCGAGCGACGAAAAGTCAGTTTTGTTTTACTGGCTCAATGCGGTTGCGTTCTCACTGCAGATTTATTTCGACTTTTCGGGCTACAGCGATATGGCAATCGGTCTTGGTAAGATTTTTGGGTTCAATTTCCCCGAAAACTTTAACTATCCGTTTATATCACGCTCAATTACGGAATTCTGGCGTCGCTGGCATATGACGCTTGGCAGTTGGTTCAGAGATTACGTGTATATCCCCCTTGGCGGAAACCGTGTAAGTGCGCTCAAATGGGTGCGCAACATTGCGGTTGTGTGGGTCCTTACGGGATTCTGGCACGGCGCACAGTGGAACTTCGTTTTGTGGGGCGTATTTTTCGGCATTGTTCTCGCAATAGAAAAACTGTGGTTTGGGAAAATCATCGAAAAAATGCCAAACGCACTCAAGCATTTCTATACACTGTTTTTGGTTTTAATAAGCTTTGTTATCTTTAATGCCGACGACCTTTTGGGCGTTTGGGAGCATTTGAGGTCAATGTTTGGCTTTGCGGGTATTCCGCTTGTAAATAGTGGGGCAGTTTATAATCTCAGTAGCTACGCGCTAATTCTTATAGTGGCAATCATAGGAAGCACAGGTCTTCCCAAAAGGGTGTGGAATTTACTGACAAAGCACACCGCCGTGGTTTTGGAGCCCGTATGTTCTGCGCTTATTCTGATTGTCGCAACTGCATTTATAATAAACGGCTCTTTTAATCCATTTTTATATTTCAGGTTTTAATTATGAAAAAGATAAAAGATATTCTGACAATTTCAATATTTGCTGTTATTATCCTTGCGTTTAGCAT
>JAZRPN010000113.1:0-11632 GCA_045649225.1 Clostridia bacterium
GGGCATCCTTCAAGCGCTTCATAAAGTTTTTCAAAGTCGCCCTGCTGATAAGGAAGAATCTTATCAAGAGCAGCTTCTCTTTCTTCAACTGTGTCAGCACAGATCATTTCACGGAATGCAGCAATTCTTTCAGCCTCAAAGAACATGTGCTCTGTACGGCAAAGACCGATACCTTCAGCACCGAGTTCACGAGCTTTCTTAGCGTCAGCAGGAGTATCAGCATTTGTACGAACTTTAAGAGTTCTGTATTTGTCTGCCCAATCCATAATTCTGCCGAATTCACCAGCGATTTCAGCATCAACTGTGGGGATGATACCGTCGTAAATATTACCTGTAGAACCGTCGATTGAGATGAAATCTCCTTCAACGTATGTCTTACCTGCAAGAGTAAACTTCTTGTTTTCTTCGTCCATGTTGATTTCGCCACAACCTGATACGCAGCATGTACCCATACCACGAGCAACAACGGCTGCGTGAGATGTCATACCACCACGAACTGTAAGAATACCCTGAGAAGCCTTCATACCTGTGATATCTTCAGGAGATGTTTCAAGACGAACAAGAATTACCTTTTCACCCTTAGCATTCCAAGCTTCAGCGTCTTCTGCAGTAAAGACTACCTTACCGCAAGCAGCACCGGGTGATGCACCAAGACCGCGGCCTGCAGGTGTTGCAGCCTTAAGAGCCTTAGCATCAAACTGCGGGTGGAGAAGAGTGTCAAGGTTACGGGGATCGATCATAGCAACTGCCTGCTTCTTATCGATCATGCCCTCATCAACGAGGTCGCAAGCAATCTTAAGTGCAGCCTTTGCAGTTCTCTTACCATTTCTTGTCTGAAGCATGAAGAGCTTTCTGTTTTCAATGGTGAACTCCATATCCTGCATATCTCTGTAATGGTCTTCAAGGATTTTGCAAACCTTGTTGAATTCATCAAATGCTTCGGGGAACTTTTCAGCCATCTGTGCGATAGGCATAGGTGTACGAACACCAGCAACAACGTCTTCACCCTGAGCGTTTACAAGGAATTCACCCATAAGACCCTTGTCGCCTGTAGCGGGGTCACGAGTAAATGCAACACCAGTACCGCAATCGTCGCCCATGTTACCGAATCCCATCATCTGTACGTTTACGGCTGTACCCCAAGAATAAGGGATATCGTTATCACGGCGGTATACGTTAGCACGGGGGTTGTCCCATGAACGGAATACGGCTTCTACTGCACCCATAAGCTGTTCCTTGGGATCTACGGGGAAGTCCTTACCGATTTTGTTTTTATATTCAGCCTTGAACTGACCTGCAAGTACCTTAAGGTCTTCAGCAGTAAGCTCAATATCCTGTGTTACGCCTTTAGCTTCCTTCATTTCGTCGATAAGCTGTTCAAAGTACTTCTTACCAACTTCCATAACAACGTCAGAATACATCTGAATGAATCTTCTGTAGCAGTCCCAAGCCCATCTGGGGTTACCGCTCTTAGCTGACATTGCTTCAACAACGTCTTCATTAAGACCAAGGTTAAGGATGGTATCCATCATACCGGGCATTGATGCTCTAGCACCGCTACGAACTGAAACGAGAAGGGGATTTTCCTTGTCGCCAAACTTCTTGCCGCAGATTTCTTCCATCTTAACGATGTTAGCCATAATCTCAGCCTGAATATCGCTGTTGATTGTACGGCCATCCTCATAGTACTGTGTACAAGCTTCTGTTGTAACAGTGAAGCCCTGAGGAACGGGGAGACCTATTTTGGTCATTTCAGCGAGGTTAGCACCCTTACCACCGAGAAGGTTTCTCATGGAAGCGTCGCCCTCACTAAAGAGATAAACAAATTTAGTCATTAACTAAACCTCCTAAAAAAATTGTCATATTTTTTCCGCACTTTCTATCATACACCATTTTGAGTACAATTTCCAGTGTTTTTTAAAAAAAATTAGAAATTATTGCAAATTTTTTAAAATATTGTGTAAATAGTCGAGAGAATTGGGTAATTTGCCCAAGTGAAACGCTAAAAAAGGCTCTGTAACTGACGAAAGTTTTTGTGCATCTGCCTCGTTACACACTGCAAAAAAAGAGTCGCGAAGAGAATTTTCAGATATGTAGCACGCAAGGTTAAGCACCCCAGGGGTAAGAAAAACGCAATCGGGAGTTTTATGCACGTCGCAACGCATCTCGCCGTCAGATATACAAAAGTGAGTTGCCTTTTCACCGCAGGGACATAATTCCTCGAATTCGGGCATAATACCTGAAAGCTCGCAAAGCTTGATTTCAAAAACTGATTTTATAAGATAGATGCTGTCGGGACGCTTTCCAAGCATATACAAAGCGTTAAGAAGCAGACTGACCTCATCGGATGCAGTAGTGCCTTGCATAACGCAGATCTCAGAGAGGTTTGCAAAGTAGTTGCCTGCCGACAAAAGCTCAACACGCTCAGAAAGGGGGCGGAAGCCCTCGATAAGCTCTGCACTGACAAGGCTATACAGCCCGTCCTTTATTTTTTTGAGAACAAAGTCGCAGTAGCAAAGAACGCCCGTGCCTGCACGGCTTTTGTGCTTTAAGGAGCGTACTCCCTTTGCGATAACTGATATTTTGCCAAGCTCAGCCGACAAAAGTGTAAGCATTTTATCGTTTTCGCCTGTATTTGAGCTTCGGCAAACTACTGCTTTTGTTTTGATGCTTTCGCCTGACATTTTTCATCGCCTTTCTCGTCTCGTTTTTTATATTCGAGATAAACCTCAATGTCGCCCGTTTCAGTAAAGACATTCCAAAGTAAATTCTTTTTATTTTCCATAAAATCACCCTGAAGTTATTATGCGGAATTACGGAAAATAAATATCTTGAAAAAATTGCCTTTTAGTCTTTTTTGCTGTAGCCAAGCTCTTTAAGAGCCGTACCCTTGTTTCGCCAGTCCTCACGCACTTTTACCCAGAGCTCGAGGTAAACCTGTGTATCGAGAAGCTTTTCGATATCCTTGCGGGCATAAGAGCCGATGCGCTTTATAGACTCGCCCTTTTTGCCGATGATGATAGGCTTGTGGCTTGCTTTTTCGCAGTAGATTACGGCTTTGATTTTTGTGATGGTTTCTTCCTCTTTCATTTCCTCAATTTCAACTGCACTGCCGTGAGGAACCTCGCGGTCAAGCAGGCGGAGCATTTTCTCACGGATGATTTCTGCAGACATTTCACGCACGGTACTGTCGGCATAAATATCGGTTGGGTAGAATGGCTCGCCTTCCTCAAAGTGCTTCAGAATTTCACTGCGAAGCTCATCTATAGCAATCTTTTTGAGTGCACTTATGGGGACGATTGCATCAAAATCAAATTCGTCGCAGTAAAGCTTTATCTGCGGAAGAATTTTTTCTTTATCTACTGAGTCTGCCTTATTTATAACAAGGATAAGCGGGATTTGCTTTTCCTTGGCACTTTTCATGATTTTTCTATCGATATCGTAAACCTCTTTGCCTGCCTCAACAACCAAAAGAGCAACATCAACATCGCCCAGAGAACCGCCTGCAGCCTGATTCATATACTCGCCAAGCTTTGTGCGGGCGGTATGCATACCGGGGGTATCGACAAAGACAATCTGATAATCGTCGCCGTTATCAATGGCTGCAAGGTTTGTGCGTGTGGTCTGCGGCTTGTTTGACACGATTGCCGCCTTTTCGCCTATAAAGGCGTTTGTAAGTGTGGATTTACCCACATTTGCTCTGCCGACAATTGCGGCAAAGCCTGATTTAAAATTACTCATCGGTTATATCCTTTCGATTAAAAACATTAAAAGCCTGATGCCGTAGGGAACAAAAATAATAAGTCCGCACACTGCCGCAAATATGCTCGTTACCAAAACCGCGGCTGAAGCGAGGTCTTTTGCACGCTTTGCGTACATATTAAAGACTGAGCAGGACAGGTCAACGGCGTTTTCAATTGCCGTATTTATAAGCTCGGCCCCTATCACGCTGCCGCACAAAAATATGACGATAACCTTCTCGAGGGCAGTCAGATTAAAAATCACGCTGCACAAGATTACAAGCACTGTCATTACGGCGTGGACACGCATATTACGCTCAGTTCTCAAAAGATGGAAAAATCCGTCAAATGCGTGGCGAAGGCTTTGTAAAAATGATTTGTTCTTCATAAAATCACTACCTTGACAATCCCATTTTTTCGAGGATTTCTTTCTCACGTGTACGCATTACGGTTGTAAAAGGCTCTTCCATATGGTCAAAACCAAGAAGATGAAGAGTGCTGTGCACTGCAAGGAAGCCTACCTCACGCATAAGAGAGTGGCCATATTCGATAGCCTGAGCCTGTGCGCGCTCAAGTGAAATTACAATATCTCCCAGGAGAAGATAGTCTCCGTCAAAGTTGCCGCTTTCTTCAAGCATAACGCCGTCTTCATCAAATTCAAGGATAGGGAAGCTCAAAACATCGGTAGGAGAGTCAATCTCACGGTGCTCCTTGTTGATTTCGTGGATACCCTCGTCATCTGTAATGAGAATGCTTACCTCAAAGTCAGTGTCCTTACCGCCGATTGTATCAAGCGTTACGGAAACTGCCTGTTGAATAACTGTTTCAAGCTCGTCGGTAAATTCAAGCTTGTCCTGTTCGTTTTCGATAATAAACTGTATCATTTTTTTCTCCTTACTCGTATTTTATTCTTTCGTGGAAATAACCGCCAAGAGTTGTGGTTATAACTTTTATTATTGTTTCAAGCTCGGCAAAGGTGAGAGAGCATTTTGCAAACTGACCCGAGCTTACGCGCTCGTTTGAAACTGAGCGCACCATATTTTCAACCTTTTCCTTGCTTTTATCTGTCATACTGCGAACTGCCGCTTCACACGAGTCGGCAAGCATAACGATTGCTGCCTCTTTGCTTGTGGGAATAGGACCATTATATCTGAAAAGTTTTTCATCAACATTGGGGTTTTGTTCCTTGGCACGCTTGTAAAAATAACCTGCAAGTGTTGTACCATGATGCTGCTCGATAATTTCGCATATGTTTTTTGGCAGACGATATTTTTCCGCAATTTCAACACCGTCGGACACGTGCTTGATTATAAGTGAAGCACTTTCCTGAGGCGTGAGTGCGTCGTGTGCATTAATATCATACTGGTTTTCCTTAAAATAAAGGGGATGACGAAGCTTGCCGACATCGTGATAATATGCACCCACACGTGCAAGCAAGGGATTTGCATTTACCTCACGTGCGGCAATTTCTGCAATGTTTGCAATGGTAAGAGAATGATGATATGTACCAGGTGCCTCGACAAGCAGTTTTTTAAGCAGCTTGTTTTCGGGATTGGCTAGCTCAGTAAGCTTCATAGGTGTTGTTGCGTTGAAAAGCCATTCCCAGAAGGGAAGTGAGCCGATTGTAAGTATCCCTGAGAGGATGCTTCCGAAAAATGCATAGGAAAGGCTCAAGAGAGCGGCTTTCATACCGCTTGATACAACAAGCGTCATCGCAAAAAATACAAGTGCATACATAATGGCACTTACAACCGCAGCGGTAATTAAGTGATTGCGGCGCTTAACCTTTCCGAAGCAATATGCACATATTAAACCGCCGAGGATTACCGATATAGTATACCCCCAGTTAGAATCAAACGCAATTCCACACAAAATGGAAAGAACAATGTTTGACACTGCGGCCGTGCGCACGCCTGCAAATATTGTAACTATGCACACAAAAATGCCTGTCGGGAGTATGGGGAGCATATTTTCGGGAATATATTCAGCCCCGTAAAATGCAATAAGTACTGAAAGAAGCCCCACAAGTGCCATCATGGGAATGTATGGGGATTTTGATTTATCCCTTTTGGGAAGATAAAGGAAAAGCACGATAAAACACAAAAGCATAACGAGTATTGTGCCTGCCGTATATGTTGGTATTATCGGATTGGTTCCCTTTATGAGACCAAGTGCGTTAAGCATATCAAGCTGTGCCTGCGAAACAACCTCGCCTTTCCTGAGGATAATCTGATTTTTCTTATATTCTATAGCGGGAACGGCATTTGCAGCCGCGTCGCCTCGACGAAGTGTTTCCGCTTCATCAAGCTCAAGGTTTGTAGTTACAACTGCCCCGATAATCTCAAGACACGCATCGTGCTGCTCTTCGGGGAGATTAAGCTTATCAAGCTCTTTTTCGCAGTCTTTTACTGAAGTTTCAATATCTGCCACGCCTTTAGACATAGCACTGTCTACAATCTGAGAAGTAGCGCGCATTTTGGAAAACTGCTTATCAGTTGCCGAAATGAGAGCAATGCTTGAAGCATTGGACAGGTCAATTTTTACCTGAGCACTGAGCTGACCTGCATTTGCCGCTTCAGTAGCCTCCTCATCATTTCTGAGAGAAGATGCAACTGAAAAAATATCGTTTACAGTTTTGACTGATGCAATCTTTTTGTCTTCGTTCGGAGTGTAGACATCCTCCACGTTTTCGCGTGCCGCTTTGCGTGCGGCGTTTGTGGTTGTTTCGTCAACGATGGCGCGGGGAGCATAGATATCTTCGCCTGACACATCGCCTACTTTTATATCAATCTGACCTGAACGGTTTGAAAAAAGCACTACAAAAATTATCAGAATAACTGAGATTGCCGTTATTATAAGATGCGTAACATTATCAAAAAATGATTTCATACTTACTGCCTCTTTTCGTATTTATCATATGCTGCTATGATTTTTTGAACAAGGGGATGTCGTACAACGTCTTTATCCGAAAGATATGAAAAATCAAGCCCATCAATATTTTTAAGCACCTTTGACGCTTCCTTAAGACCGCTCTTTTTGCCGTCGGGAAGGTCAATCTGTGTTATATCACCTGTTATTACCGCCTTTGAACCAAAACCAATTCTTGTAAGAAACATTTTCATCTGCTCTGAGGTAGTATTTTGTGCCTCGTCAAGAATGATAAAGGCGTCATCAAGGGTTCTGCCTCGCATATAGGCGAGAGGGGCAATTTCGATAATTCCTCTTTCAAGATATTTCTGGTAGTTTTCCATCCCGAGCATATCGCCGAGTGCATCGTAAAGGGGGCGGAGGTATGGGTCTACCTTCATTTGCAAATCACCCGGAAGAAAGCCAAGCTTTTCGCCTGCTTCAACGGCGGGGCGGGTAAGGATTATTCTGCTTACTTCCTTTCTGCGAAAAGCATCAACCGCCATGGCAACGGCAAGATAGGTTTTACCTGTGCCGGCAGGTCCGATTGCGATGACAACGGTATTGTCTTTTATCTTTTGTATATAATTTTTCTGTCCGTAGGTTTTGCACTTTACGCTTTTACCGCTTGCGGTGATGCAAATATAATCACCCTTTGCGGCAGGGACGTAGTCTATATTATCATTTACTGCAAAAATTGCATAGCGGATATTTTGCTCGGTAAGGGCTTCGCCGCTTTCGATTTCCGCAATAAGCCTTGAAATTACCTCAGCTGCGGCGTCAGCTTTGTCGCCGATGACCTTGATTTGGGTGTCGCGATTTGTAATCCGCACATCCATTTCGTTTTCTATCAGCTTGACGTTTCTGTCAAAGCTTCCGAAGAGCGACATAACTGTATCGGTGCTTGTGGCTTCAATTATTTTTTCCATAGTAATCACCTTTGTTTATAGGAATTTCTTTGTCAATACGAGTGAGACACTCTGCCGTGAATTTAACACGGATAAAATCACCCATATCCTCCTGAACTGATGTTATGCCGACTATCTGCATAGCTTCTTCTTCAAGCTTTTTTCTCAGGTTATCTCTGTGATGTTTTATCTGGCCCGTTACATCGTTTTCATTCGTTTTCACATTGACCTCATTATAGTCAGTGCGAAAAAGCTCAATCGGGAGAAAGGGTATTTTAACTTTATTTTCTATTTTATCATATTCTTTATATGAAATTCCACTGTTTATTGAAAAATTTAATTTATTTTTTTTAAATTTTATGCCGTAAACGCTTTTTTTTCGACCCGTGGGTGTTTTGTCGTAGGTATATTTAGAAATATTTACCGTTTTTTCGTCCCATACACGTGCAATTACATTGCCGCTTGCGTGATGAAAATAGATAGGGATATTTTCATTTTCGCTCTGAAGAACGCCAGAGATAAGCGTTTGCCCTTTTTCGACAGTTTCTCCAACGCTTACAAGCGGTATACCCCTAAACGTTTGCATGCTTTCAATAACACCGCTTTGCGTTGATATCACATCTGCAGGCTCGGTGATTTTTTCAGTTTCGGGAACGTCTGTTTTTTGGTGAAGACGAACATACGCTGTTGTTCCCTTTATATCGACCCAAAGCCACGAAAGCTTATTAATTTTTAAAATACAGTTGCGTTTTACGTCATTTTGAGAAATTTTGTGCTTTATAGCACCGACATATACACCGTTATTTTTAAGCTCCTGCCTGACGGTGCTATGAAGAGAACTGTCGCCTCCGCTTATATCGACTCGCCATATAAAAGACGAAAAAACGGCAGAAGACAGTAAAAATATAGCGGGAAGAAGAATAAGAACAATCCTTTGGCGGTACTTTTTCATAAAAAACGGGAGACCGTATTTTTCTTTTATTTGCACGGTAAGGTCCTCGGGAACAAGCGTAAGGAGCATATCACCAGCTTTTTTGCTGACGGAGAATACGAGAAACCCGTCTTGCGTTTTATTGACGGAGTAAACGAATATTCCTTTGCTTGAGGCGATGTTTAATAGCCTTTCAGGAAAGCGCCCCTCAACCTTCATTGTGTATGTTCCTTTTATCAGACTGAAAATTTGCGTCAGCATATAACCACCTCTCATTTAAGTGTATGTTTTGAGGATGTGGGGCATAACCTTTAAAGAGGAGGTTGTTCTATGAAAAAAAGAGAAAACAAGGCAGCCGAAATTGCCGATGCGCTTGATATGCCGATTGATGCACTTTGCGATATACCGAGAACAGAAATTCTCGGAAAGAGCGAGGTTAATATAGAAAACTTCAGGGGGATACTTGATTACGACAACAACTCATTTAAAATAAATACACGCTCGGGCATAATAAAAATAGACGGAAGTGATCTTACAATTGACAGTATAACAAACGAGGATGTATGCGTTAAGGGAAATATCATAAGGATAGAGTTTATTTAGTGGGGTGGCGGAATGGTTTTTTTCGTAATATGTGCGTGTTTTGCACTTTTTCCCGAAAAGGTGATTTTCGGTGCGCAAAACGGACTTGCAATGTGTATAAATGCGATTATTCCATCGCTTTTACCTTTTATGCTGCTTTCTGCCTGCCTTATAAGAAGTGGATTTTCAAGACCGTTAGGTGCGGCAGTATCTAAGATAATTACGCCTTTTACCAAAATAAGCGCAAACGGATGTGTATGCTTGATTACAGGGCTTATCGGCGGTTACGGCGCAGGTGTGCGGGCGGTAACCGAAAGCTATCGGGAAAAGATGATAGATAAGCGTGAGGCCGAAAGGCTTCTTGGACTTTGCAATAACGCGGGACCGATATTTGTGATAGGTACAATCGGGGTAGGCTTTTTTGGCTCAAAGTCCATCGGTACAACGCTTTTTGTAATTCAGGTGATTACGGTAATTATCTGCAGTATGATTTTTATGCCAAAATCAAAATTAAGCAAGGTATCAGTTAAAGAAGAGTGGGGCCTTTACAGAAAAAACAGACCCGACTTAAGCTCTGTTGTAATAGAAAGCGGTGTTTCTGCGGGGGCGGCGATAATCAGTGTGTGCACATTTGTGATTACGTTCAGTGCAATCCTTGCTGTTTTGCCCGTGGAGGAGTATCCAATAATTTCGGGATTTTTTGAGGTAATGCGTGGCTGCAGCGAATTATCACGTGCAGGCTACAGTTCGCTTATGCTTGTAAGCGCTGTTTTGTCCTGGGGAGGAGTCAGCGTGCATTTGCAGGCAAAGGCTCTTTCAGGCGGCATTTTTGATATGAAAAAATATTACGTGCAAAAAATAACCGCAGCTTTTATAAGCTGCGGAATCACATATCTGGTTTTATCTGATATTTATATTACTTTATTTGTCGGTTGTATGATTTTGGGATGCGCTGTTATATTTACGGCATACAGATTTATTTTTTCAAAATCATTTCTGAAACCTTTATTCCGTCAACGGCGGCACTCATAATACCGCCTGCATAGCCTGCGCCCTCGCCGCACGGATAAATTCCCTTGATATTGCTTTGCATATCTTCTCCTCTGATTATGCGGACAGGGGAGGATGAACGGCTCTCTACACCTGTTAAAACGGCGTCTGCCATTGCAAAGCCTTTGATTTTGTGGTCAATCTCGATTATTCCCTCGCGGAGTGCGTTTGTCATAAAGTCGGGAAACAGTTTGCCAAGCTCACTTAAAGTTACTCCGACAGGGTATGTGGGGGAAACCTTTCCGAGAGAAAGACTTTTCTCGCCACGCAAAAAGTCGGCTACAGTTTGTGCGGGTGCTTTGTAGTTTGCGCCTGCCATAAAGAATGCACTTTTTTCTAATTTTTGCTGAAAATACATTCCGCCGAAAACATCGTCGCCGTCAAAGTCTGTAGGGTAGAGGCTACACAAAAGCGCACTGTTTGCATTTTCTCCATCACGGGCAAAGTTACTCATTCCGTTTGTTACGACGCTTTGCTCCTCGCTTGCAGCTGCAACAACGCTTCCTCCGGGGCACATACAAAAGGTATAAACGCCCCTGCCGTTCTTAGGGTGCACTGCCGCCTTATAGTCGGCTGCTGGAAGCTTGTCCTTAAAACTGTGATATCTTGCCTCGTCGATAACGCTTTGTGGATGCTCTATCCTGACTCCCATTGAAAAGCTTTTCCTCTCCATATTAAGTCCGTGAGAGTAAAGCATCTTAAAGGTATCACGTGCGCTATGACCGATTGCTAAAATGAGCGTATCTGTCATTATATCGCCCTTTGTGGTTTTTACACCGCAGAGGGTATTGTTTTCTACATAAAGGTCTGTCATACAGCAATCAAAGCGAAATTCACCGCCATGCTGTATTATTTTTTTGCGCAGGTTTTTTACGACTGTTCTTAGCTTGTCAGTACCGATATGAGCTTTGCCGTTTGTGAGAATCTCCTCGGGAGCACCACAGAGGACAAACTCCTCCAAAACCTTGCCCTGACGCACGTCTTTGGTACCTGTATTTAGCTTTCCGTCAGAGAATGTTCCTGCGCCGCCCTCACCAAAAGCATAGTTCGAGTCGGGATTAATCTCGCCACCGCGATTTATCTGAGCGATATCATACTTGCGCGAAAGCACCGACTTACCACGCTCAAGAAGTATAGGCTTGTACCCCTGCTCAATAAGACGTAGCGAAGCAAAGAGACCTGCAGGACCTGAACCAACGACAACAACTTCAGTACCCCTCTCCACCGATGGATAGTCGAAATGCAAAGGCGCGGGCTGAGGCTCCTGATCGACGTAAATCTCCAACGAGAGATTTACCTTTGCCATACGCTGACGCGCATCTATCGATCGCTTCACTACACGCGCAAGAGCTATGTCGCTCTGACGTATTCCCATACGCTCTGCGGCACGTGCTAAGTAGAACTTTTCGTAGGCAGCCTGCTTAGGCGATAGCTGAAGAGTTATTATCTTTGGCATAAAGTATCAACGTTTTTAGCTATAACATGGGGGATATTTAAGTCGGATCGTAGCCATG
>JAZRPN010000114.1:0-32226 GCA_045649225.1 Clostridia bacterium
TAATTTAAACTGCGAGCCTTAAGATTTGAAGATAACGCCTTAACAAGCCTTCCCCAGAAAAACGACGGGGAAGAAGCAATCACAACGCCGATATCAGCCGTAACCTCTCTTGAGGAAAAACCAAGCTCGTTGGCTATGTCAAGGATTTTTCTTCTTGTTCTATGATTAACACCGGGACAATTGCCTAAGGCCCTCTTTACCGTGGATTCGCTCACTTCGGCAATCTCAGATATTTTTTTGATTTTATTTATCTTCAAGGCTATATCACACCAATAGCATTTTTTTTCATTATAACAAGAATAATAAGGGTCAATCAATATACAATATGCATAAATTAGAAAGTTTTTTTTAGTGAATATGATAGCTGCATCTCCCTGAAAAACCTTGCAGTTTCCAAAAAGATGCAGTAAATTATTTGTGTATGAAAAGCGTCGAAAATATTTCGCAGAATGTACCTTGCAAGAAAATTAAATTTTGTATGTAAAAGACACCTGACCTTGCGACCTTTGGGTTATCATATTTAAAATTCACGCATAAATAAAAAAGAAAAACAGCCGCTAAAAGCGACTGTCTTTCTTTTTTTGGTTGCGGGGACGGGATTTGAACCACGCGACCTTCGGGTTATGAGCCCGACGAGCTACCGAACTGCTCCACCCCGCGATATCGAGTTTTTCAACAATGGCTATTATAACACAAGTGATAAGCTTTGTAAAGAGTTTTTTTAAAAAATATTAAAAATGCGGGTAAAATCGGCGATAAAATGTTAAAAATACAATAAGTAGTATTCACAACAAAATCGGTTTCTATAATAAAAAATATTTATTATTTTATGTAAAACCAGGTTAACATAAAATAACAGTGTAAAATAAATGCATTTTAAAGTTTTCCACAGAAAAAAGCTTGTTTTTATGGTTATCAACAGGAGTTATCCACAGAATTCACAGAAAATCAATAAAAAAAGTTTAAACCTGTGAAAAAGTTTTAAGCCATAAAAATGGGCAAAATTAGGTTTACAAAAAAAATTACCATTTAAAGGAAAATGCCCATTTTTACAGAATTATTAACCAACTTTTACTGAAAATTCTTTCATATTCTTCTTTATTTTGTTACATACTTGAAATATGAGGGAGGAATGATAATGACTAAAATAACTTACACAATAAAAGACCAGACAGGCATTCACGCACGTCCTGCAGGAATGCTTGTAAAGCTTGCTTCATCATTTAAATCGGATATTAAAATTCAGACCGATGAAAAAAGTGCCGATGCAAAAAAGATATTTGCCGTTATGGGTCTTAATGCAAAGTGCGGTCAGACAATCACCGTTAGTGCAGAGGGCGAAGATGAAAACGAAGCGATAGAAAAAATCGAAAGCTTTTTGAATAACAATCTGTAAGCCAAAGGAATGATAATATGAAAATCTATAGCGGAGAGTGCATCTCAGGCGGAGTTGCAATCGGAAAAATTGTTCTAATCAAAAAGAAAAGCACTGACGTCGAGTACAAAGAAGTGTCAGATACGAAGAGCGAGAAAAAGCGTTTTTACGACGCTTTAGAGATGGCAAAGAAAGAACTCGAAAATTTGTACGAATGTACAAAGCAAACTGTTAATGAAGAAAGTGCAGAAATTTTTGAGATACACAAAATGATGCTCGAAGATGACGACTATATAAACTCCATAATTGAAGAAATAGAAAATAATCATACAAATGCCGAGTATGCAGTATGCGAAACAGGAAAAAAATTTGCGAAAATCTTTTCAACTATGGACGATGAATATATGAAGAGCCGCAGTGTTGATGTTGAGGATATTTCGCAAAGAATAATAGCGGGTCTCAGGGGAGAAAAATGCGCATGCAGAATACTTTCCGAGCCGTCAATTATTATAGCAGATGAGCTTACCCCGAGCGAAACGGTTCAGCTTGATAAAAGATACATTTCATCAATCGTTTCGGCAAAAGGGTCAGCACTTTCGCACGCTGCAATTTTGGCAAACATAATGAATATCCCTGCGCTTGTAGGCTCGGACATACCGATTGATGGTGAACTTGACGGGAAAACTGCGGCGGTGGATGCGTATAACGGTAAAATATACATTGAGCCTGACTCAGATACTCTTTCGTTGCTTAAACAAAAAATTGAGGACGACAAAAAGCAGTTCGAGGTCTTTGAAGAATATCGGGGAAAGGAAACTGTTACCGCCGATAACAAAAAAATTATGCTTTACTCCAACATAAGCACACCTGATGATGTGGACTATGTCTTAAAAAACGATGCCGAGGGAATAGGTCTTTTCAGGAGTGAGTTTCTTTATATGGGAAGGCCGGCACCTCCCGACGAAGAGGAACAGTTTAAGACTTATCTGGCAGTTGTTGAGAAAATGAAAGATAAATGCGTTATCATCCGTACCTTTGATTTGGGCGCGGACAAGCAGGCAGAGTTTATGGAATTTGAGGCTGAGGAAAATCCTGCACTCGGTATGCGAGGAATTCGTCTAAGTCTATCTCGTGAAAAGCTTTTCCGCACGCAGCTAAGGGCAATTTGCAGGGCTGCGGCTTACGGAAATATTTATGTGATGTATCCGATGATAAGCTCTCTTACCGAAATTCATCGTGCAAAAGCAATTTGCAAGGCTGTGCGTGACGAACTTTTAAATAAAGGAGAAAAGATAGGGGAAATAAGGCAGGGAATTATGATAGAAACACCTGCAAGCGCAATTATAAGCGATGACCTCGCAAAAGAGGTTGACTTTTTCAGCATCGGGACAAATGACCTGACGCAGTACACCCTTGCCGCTGACAGGCAAAATCAATCCCTTGGAGAAACCTACGATATGTTTCATCCTGCGGTTTTCCGTCTTATTAAAATGGTTTGCGAAAACGCACACAAAAACAATATATGGGTAGGACTTTGTGGTGAACTCGGAGGAAAGGAAGATGCAATTCCAAGACTCATTGAACTTGGGATTGACGAACTGAGTGTGTCGCCCAAAAATGTTCTTCCCACAAGAAAGATTATATCGAATTCCGTAGCACATCCTCAGGGTCAAGCAAGGTAAAATCGTCGGGGTCAGGAACAAGCACGTTATAAAATCTGAAACGATTGTAGTCGTAAAGATATTCTGCCCCGCGCGATACATCGGGGTAGCGACTGAGCCAATCGGGGAAGTAGCTATGCATAAATTCCTGTGCAAAGCTTATTGCAAGGCTATTCTTGTTTTCGGGAGTTTTGGTACCGCTTACCATTACTCCCGGCGGGCTTGCATGCAGGAGAACAACGCTTTTGTCGGGACATTCTCCAATGCATATGTATGCGTGAGAATGCTTGGCTGAGTAAAATATATCTCCGCAATGCCTTGTACTTACCTGACTTGCTTGTGTGATGCTTCCAAGACCAAGTGTGTGCAGTTTTTCTCCAAGCACGCCCGATTTGAAAACAAACCCCTGACGAGCGTTTTCAGTATAGAGCAGATTGTATATAGCCCATCCTATGTATCCCGTGCAATCAAGCCCCAAAGACGAAAGGCGAAGATAATCCTTATAATTATATAAGGATGTCTGAGAATTATAAAAATCTACCCACTGTTTTGACTCACCTATAGTTTTGGCTTCCACAGATGCGGCAGTGTCGGTTTCGTCCCAGCCGCCACCGTATACATACATCGTGTGCCCGACCGGAATTAATGCAGTTTTTATAAAGCGTTTTATTGTGGGAAAATTCATCAAAAAACGTCCCTTCGATTATAATTTTCACTTGACATTATATATAATTAAGGTATAAAATATTCTTTCAGAGATATCAAATTTTTGGAGGTATTATCAGTGAAAATACTTGTAACAGGCGGAGCAGGCTACATAGGAAGCCATACTTGCGTTGAGCTTCTTAACGCAGGACACGAAATCGTTGTTGTTGACAACCTTTCAAACTCAAGTCCCAAGTCAATCGAGGCTGTAAAAGAAATCACGGGCAAGGATTTCCCTTTTTATGTTTGTGATATTCTTGACAGAGAGATGCTTACTAAGGTTTTTGATGAAAACAAGATTGACTCAGTAATTCACTTCG
This sequence comes from Clostridia bacterium, assembly GCA_045649225.1. Lineage (GTDB taxonomy): Bacteria > Bacillota > Clostridia > UMGS1883 > UMGS1883 > UMGS1883. The sequence goes on from JAZRPN010000114.1 coordinate 4,062, forward strand.
CAGGTCTTAAGGCGGTAGGCGAGTCGGTTCAGAAACCGCTTGAATACTACCATAATAATATGACAGGTACTTTTGTGCTTCTCGATGTTATGCGTGAACACGGAGTTTATAATATCGTATTTTCATCTTCAGCAACTGTATATGGCAGTCCGAAAACAGTGCCGATCAAGGAGGATTTTCCGCTTTCGACAACAAATCCGTACGGCTCTACAAAGCTTATGCTTGAGAGAGTTTTGTCAGATATGTATGTTTCTGACAACCGCTTCAGCGTAGTGCTTTTAAGATACTTCAACCCCATCGGTGCGCATGAAAGCGGTAAGATTGGTGAAGACCCCAAGGGAATCCCGAACAACCTTTTGCCCTATGTTGCGCAGGTTGCAGTGGGAAGACTCGAAAAGGTAAACGTGTTTGGTAATGAATATCCCACAAAGGATGGTACAGGTGTGCGTGATTATATTCACGTTGTAGACCTTGCACTCGGCCACCTTAAAGCAGTTGAAAAGAAGAGCAATGACCCCGGCGTGCATATATACAATCTCGGTACCGGAAACGGCTACAGTGTGCTTGAAATTGTAAAGGCTTTCGGTGAGGCCTGCGGGAAAGATATTCCGTTTGTTATCGCACCGCCGAGACCGGGCGATATTGCAATTTGCTACGCTGATGCAAGCAAGGCAGAAAAAGAGCTTGGCTGGAAAGCAGAACGCGGTATAGAAAAAATGTGTGCTGATTCGTGGAATTGGCAGAGCAAAAACCCCAACGGTTTTGAAAAATAATTTTAGAGGTGAATGTAAATGACAAGGATTAAATTTGATAGTTCAAAGGCGGAGAAATTTGTATCAGTAGACGAAATTAAGGCACTTGCGCCTTTTGTTGTAACTGCACACGAAACACTTCACAGAGGTACAGGCAGGGGCGAAGAATTTTTGGGTTGGGTAGACCTCCCCGAAAACTATGATAAAGAAGAATATGCACGCATTAAAAAGGCTGCAGAAAAGATAAGAAGCAACTCAAAGGCTCTTATTGTTATTGGTATCGGCGGGTCATACCTCGGTGCGAGAATGGCGATTGAAATGCTCAGCCATAACTTTGTTAATGTGGGCGACGGTAACACAAACGGTGCTCCAAAGATTTTCTTTGCGGGTAACAACATCAGCTCTACTTACCTTGCAGACCTCATTGAAACGGTAAAGGATATCGATTTCTCAGTTAATATAATTTCAAAGAGCGGTACAACAACCGAGCCTGCTATAGCTTTCCGCATTTTCCGCAAGATGCTTATCGAAAAGTATGGCAAAGAGGGTGCGCGTGAAAGAATTTTTGCAACAACCGATAAATCAAGGGGTGCTCTTAAAAATCTTGCAGATGAAGAGGGTTACGAAACATTTGTTGTTCCTGATAATGTAGGCGGTCGCTACAGTGTTCTCACAGCAGTAGGTCTTCTTCCGATAGCGGCAAGCGGTATTGATATCGATGCTCTTATGCAGGGTGCTAAGGATGCTATGGTTGAGTATTCTGAACCCGATGTATTTAAAAACGACTGTTATAAATACGTTGCAGTAAGAAATGCACTTTACCGCAAGGGTAAAACTATCGAAATGATGATTAACTATGAGCCTCAGGTTCATTACTTTGCAGAGTGGTGGAAACAGCTCTTCGGCGAAAGCGAAGGCAAGGAAAACAAGGGTATTTTCCCTGCAGCGGCTGATTTTTCGAGCGACCTTCATTCTATGGGTCAGTACATTCAGGAAGGCCTCAGAACAATGTTTGAAACTGTTTTGTTCTTCGACAACGCACGCAAGGAAATTAAAATCGAAGAAGATGCAGACAATGTTGACGGCCTCAACTTCCTTGCAGGAAAGGACGTAAGCTTTGTAAACGAGCAGGCATTCAATGGTACACTTCTCGCTCATACAGACGGCGGAGTGCCCAACCTTGTACTCCACATTGACAAAATGGATGCATACTGCCTTGGTAATCTTATTTACTTCTTCGAAAAGGCATGCGGCATAAGCGGATATCTTCTTGGTGTTAATCCGTTTGACCAGCCTGGCGTTGAAGCATATAAGAAGAATATGTTTGCACTTCTCGGAAAACCCGGCTATGAAGCTCAGAGAGAAGAACTTTTGAAGCGTCTTAAATAATTTGCATAATAAAAGCCTTTGCGGGAAAGATTTTAAATAGAAAATCTTTCTTGCGGAGGCTTTTTATGATAAGTAAAGTTGAAATATGCGGGGTAAATACATCGAAGCTGCCAATGCTTTCTGCACAAGAGAAAAAGGAATTGTTCGAGAAAATAAAAAAAGGGGACTCACTTGCCCGAGAAACCTTTATTAAAGGGAATTTAAGGCTTGTTTTAAGCGTTATCGGGCGTTTTAATAATCGGGGAGAAAATGTTGACGATTTATTTCAGGTGGGGTGCATCGGGCTTATTAAGGCGATTGACAATTTTAATACCGAGCTTGACGTCCAGTTTTCTACGTACGCCGTGCCGATGATAATAGGCGAAATCAGAAGATATCTCAGAGACAATAACTCTGTCAGAGTATCACGCTCTCTTCGGGATATTGCATATAAGGCACTTTGTATGCGTGAGCGTGTAATTAAGGAAACAAACCGTGAGCCAACAGTCGAGGAAATTGCAAAGGGGATAGAGTCAACCAAAGAGGAGGTTACAATGGCGCTTGATGCCATTCAGGAGCCGATTTCCCTTTTTGAACCCGTGTATCACGACGGAGGGGACGCCGTTTTTGTTATGGATCAGGTATCCGATAAGAAAAACATTGATGAAGCGTGGATTGAGAGAATATCTCTCAGGGAAGCAATGCAAAAGCTTTCCGACAGAGAAAAGCTTATCGTAACACTTCGGTTTTTCAAAGGCAAAACACAAACCGAAGTTGCACAAGAGGTTGGGATAAGTCAGGCACAGGTTTCGCGCCTTGAGAAAAGTGCAGTAAACAGTATGCGTAAAAATATATGAAAAAGAGGTGATTATAAATCACCTCTTTTTCATATATGGATATGGGTTTATTTGCTCGCCGTTTTTTATTATTTCAAAATGAAGGTGCGGCCCCGTGGAATTACCTGTGTTTCCGCTAAGTGCAATATGCTGACCCGCCGAAACGGTTTGCCCGACCTTAACATCAATTTTGCTTAAATGACCATAAGCTGTCTGCAGGCCAAACCCGTGGTCTATCTTTATGTACTTTCCGTATCCACCTGCATTTTCGGAAACGTAGGATACAACGCCGCACTCTGCCGACAAAACGGGTGTTCCCTCGTCAGCAGCAAGGTCAATGCCCTCGTGCGTTCGTCCCCATCTTTCTCCAAAATGAGAAGAGATAACACCAACCATCGGGAAAATTACACCTGATTCTAAAATATTCTTTTGCTTTGTTCCCGTGCGGATCACCTCTGTAACGGGCTGAGATGTTACGCTTTCCGATGTTGTGGTTTCTGAAAGCAAAAGTCCATTTTTATAAGTTGCCCTGCGGCTGATTTCCTTAGTGCCTGCGCTCCCTTCGGTTACAACTATATTTTCGCCAAGATAAAGCGAACTGTCGTTTTGTGTTTGCGTGTCATAGGGGATGGATTCTTTTACCGACGAATTTACAACACTGACTACGTTTACACTGCCGTTTTCACCAAGGAGTCTTAAACACTCTTCCTTTGAGGAAATCTCGTTCTTTTTTACGATTTCTTTTTTTATTTCCACATCAGATACCGAGCTTACTTTGCCATTCATTGAAAATGCACTGATATACTTATCCAACGCCTCCTGTGCGTCGGATTTGGTTTTTGCAGTATATATCTTTTCCCCGCCGGAAAATAACGAGTAACCGTTAAGGTAGTCGGGAGACGAGAGAATCAAGCTGTTCAGAAGCTCTTTACCACTACTGAAATTTTTGCGCAGATACAAGGTGGGCGTAATTCTCAGCGAAGAAAGGAATTGAGAGTCTTTTTCGCCCAGCTTTTTTTCTGCCTTTTTTATGGCGGTGGCGTACTGCTCGGAGCTGTTTGTAACGGCAACAAGGTCCTTTCCATGATATATAGCTGTTCCAAAAGCAAAAAACCTGAAAAACAAGAGCAGACAACATATGCAAAGAACACTGGAAATAGCTGCCCTTGCAAATGCTTTGTTTGCTTTGGTTGCGTTTTCTGCATAATACGCAAATGCGCTTTTAAAAGTATCAATAAAGTTAATATCTATATTAATATTCAGCCTTAATTTTTTTCTTTTATTTTCCGCCGCATAAAAAACTTTTGGCTTGGGTTTAGGTGGCGCACAAACACCCGAAATAATAAAACCGTTACCTCTTTGCGGCGGGAATTCTGCCTGCATACAATCACCCCCGTAGACTAAAATAATCATATGCAGGACAAAGCGTGAAAATGCCATACAGCATTTGCTGTATGGCATTTTGTTTTTTTACTGTATAGAAAATTGCGTGTTTTATCGCGAGCGGAAATTTCTGATTCTAAACTCAGTTAGAACGCGAAATGGATGAAGCGGCACGCTTCTTTTATTTCTTCTTGATTTCTCCACGAAGAATTTTTCTAGATGCATTCTTCTTGAATTCTTCGTCACGAAGAACAATCTTGCTTATCTGCTTATATGAGGGAAGCTCCTTTAAAACTTCGCATATATCCTGGTTTACGTCGCTTTCGCCCATAAGCTCTTTATCGGGATAAATTTCAGCACAAAGAGCAGGCTGACCGTTATTGTCTATCTCGTAAACAACAACTTCTTTTACATAAAGGATTTTTTCTATATAAGCTTCAATTTCCTCGGGGAAGATGTTCTTACCGTTTGAAAGAACGATAATGTTTTTCTTTCTTCCGGTAATCAAAAGCTGACCTTTTTCGTTAAGATAACCAAAGTCGCCCGTATATAACCAACCATCTACGATTGCCTCTGCAGTAGCTTCGGGTTTCTTGTAGTAGCCGAGCATAACGGTGTCGCCCTTAACGCAGATTTCGCCAATGCCATTTTCGTCCTTATCCCTGATTTCAACTTCAAGGCAGGGAAGAGTGTAGCCTACTGTGCGATAGTCATTGTCAAAGTCATTGTTAACGCTAACGAGCGGTGAACATTCTGTGATGCCGTAGCCGTTTAACATAAGAATACCAATTGAATCGAAGAAATACGACATTTCGTCAGAAATCGGTGCGCCACCGCAAACAATTCTGTCAAGCCTTCCGCCGAGAGCGTTGTGGATGGAAGCAAACGCCTTTCTTCTTATATCGATACCGATTTTTCTAAGACCGTTTGATACCTTTATGAGAAACATAAGAGCTTTAAGCTTGCCCTGTTTCTGCGCGTTACGGAGAATGTTTGAATGAAGTGCAGATGCAACTGCAGGCACAACATACATATATGTAGGTCTGTATTTAACAAGATTTTTTGCCACGTTTTTAAGGCTGTCGTTGATGCACACAGTAGTATGCTTGTGGATAGCAACCAGAATTCCGCAAACAGCTTCATATGCGTGGTGATAGGGAAGAAGTGAAAGTCCCATTTCGCTTATTGTAGAAACCCTGAGTCCGTGGTAAATGATAGAAACAAGGTTCTTTTCAGAAAGCATAACACCCTTTGCAAGACCTGTTGTGCCTGAGGTGTAAACAAGCATTTTGAGTTCTTCATAGACGTTTTCCATATCAGAGAATGCTTTGTTGCCTTCTTTGTAAAGTGCACGTCCCTTTTCTCTTAAAAGGTTAAATGAAAGGAAGTTGCCTTCGTCTTCTTCTCTGTCAAGACCGATAAAGTACTTAATATTTGAAAGAGCGTCAAGATTTTCCTTAATCATTTCCTCTGCTTTCTTTCCGTAGAATAAAACTTCTGTATCACTATCTGAAACAACGTACAAAAAGTCTTTTGCGGGAAGCTCCTTATCAATGCCTACGAACACGCAGTCAGAACGAAGTACACTAAGGTACACGTTTATCCACTTATAACTGTTGTCGGCAAAGCAGGCAATATGCTTTTTTGAAATGCCAAGGTCAGCAAGGGCAGTTCCAAGAGCAAACACATCTTCGTAAAATTCGTTGTAAGTAACTCTTTTTTCTTCCTTGTTCTCTTTGTGAATATAGGCGGTATGCTCGCCTGCCTCGTTTTTAGCAAGCTCCAGTAATTCGCGAATTGATGAAAGAGGTGTAACCTCTTTTAAATAACTTTTCTTCATAATATTCTCTCCTAAATTTAATTTTTATCTGTCAGAAGCTTGTTTACCTCTGCAATAAATGTACTGACGTCTTTAAACTGACGGTATACCGATGCAAAACGAACATATGCGACCTCATCGATATCTTTAAGCCCCTCCATAACCTTTTCGCCGATTTCCTTTGTCGAAATCTCACGCTTTAAGGTGTTTTGGAGGTCAGACTCTATCTTATCAACCAAAAGGTCAAGCTGATGAGCCTCGACAGGGCGCTTCTCGCAAGCTCTGGTAAGACCTGCAAGGAGCTTCTCACGGTTAAAGAGCTCTCGTGTCTTATCCTTTTTAATAACGATTATCGGCAAACTTTCCACCTTTTCATAAGTGGTAAACCTCTTTGTGCATTCAATGCACTCGCGCCTGCGCCTGATGGCTACGCCTTCTTCAGTGGGGCGAGAATCGATAACCTTACTGTCATCAAAACCGCAATATGGACAACGCATACAAACGCCTCCTTAATTATAAATTTTCTATATCAGAAATTTTATTTATTCTTTTCAAGTGCCTGTCGCCCGCAAACTCAGCCGACATATATGCATCTACAATTTCTTTTGCGTACTCGGGCGAGGTAAATCTACCGCCGAGCGAAATTATATTTGCATTGTTATGCTCTTTTGTAAGTGCCGCAATTTCAGGCGAGGGACAAAGTGCACAACGGATGCCTTTAACCTTGTTTGCCGCAATTGATATACCAACACCCGTTCCGCAAACCAGAATGCCAAAGTCCACGTTTTTCCCGACAACCTCTTTGGCGCAAAGGAGCGCATAGTCGGGATAATCAACGCTTTCAGGCGAGTTTGTTCCGAAATCAATTATATCGTTGCCTTTTTCGGTAAGGTAATCCTTAAGTATGTTTTTAAGTTCGTATCCGCCGTGGTCGGCTGCCATTGCAATTTTCATAGTTTTGACTTCTCCTCTAATTCTCTTTCAGCTTGTGGCTTGCGAAGATAGATAACGCTAAGGTCATTTACATCGCACGGCTCTTTCAATGATGCCGCGAAACATACCGATGCCGCACTCTGCAGGCAGTGCTGCGGAAGTGAAAAAACTGCGTTTTCACCCATAAGCTTCTTTAAAGTGTCTTTATATACCTTTACGCCGTCGCCGACGAAAATTGTTTTCTCGGGTAGCGATTGTGCAAGCTCCTCAATGGATAATGCACGGGGAGGTTCGATGCACTCAATCTTTCCGTCGTGGAATTTGTACAGCGCATTGTAAACCTGATTTCTGCGTGCATCCATAATCGGTGCAACAAGTAAGCCTGATGACGCAACATTATACGCAAGTGCCTCGAGTGTGGAAACACCGACAACCTCTTTGCCGCAACCATATGCAAGCCCCTTTATTGTGCCGATGCCTATCCTGAGCCCCGTAAATGAACCGGGTCCGTTAGAGCAGGCGAAAAGGTCAATGTCATCACAGGTAAGTGAAAGCGATTTCAAAAGCTCATCAACCATCGGCATAATGGTTTGTGAATGTGTAAGTCCGGTAGTAAAGCTTATTTCGCCTTTAATTGTTTCACCATCCATAACAGCAACAGATGCAGTCAGTGCGGATGTATCAACGGCAAGTATCTTCATATTATATATTCCCCTCAACCTTGATAAGTCGTTCGTCAGAGTCATTCCCGGTGCGTGATATAGTTATAACAGTTTTTTCTTCGGGCAAATACGCCATAAAGGAATCGGGCCACTCTATTATTGAAATCCCTTGTTCAATCTGCTCTTCAAAGCCGATATCGCAAAGCTCGTCATAATCGGAAAGCCTGTACAGGTCGTAGTGATTTATAATCACACTTCCCAGATACTGCTGCATAATCGTAAATGTAGGGGAGCTGACTCCCTTTTCAACGCCGAAAAAGCGTGCAAACCCACGAGTAAACGCAGTTTTGCCTGCGCCAAGGTCGCCTGTAAGGCAAATTATATGTGGTGCGCTTACCTTTTTTGCAAGTTCATATGCAAATCTTTCGGTTTCTGCTACGCTGTGCGATAAGAATTCCAAGAAATTGCCCTCTCTTCATAAAAATAATAATAAACAAATTATACCATATAAATAAGAAAAATGCAACCAAAAATAAAAAAGACCCACAAACTTTCATAAAAAATCAAAAATAAACCAAAAAGCAAATAAAAAAACAAAAAAATGTGATTATTTGTGTGATTTTTTGTGATTTTCTATTGACATTTTATGTGGTTTTGTTGTATTATATATACATAAGATTAGATTCTGGAGTGGAGGGTTCGCTATGAATTTTGAATCACTTGAAAAAATAAAGGTAACCGCGCGTGTGCAGAATATAAAGGACAGGCTCCTTGCGGATATGCCCAAAATAGAAGGGGACAGAGCACGTCTTCTTACTGAAAGCTATATGCAGACAGAGCATCTGCCTGTGGTTAAAAGAAGAAGTGCAGCATTTGCCCATATATTAAGGAACATTCCCATCTACATACGTGAGGATGAGCTTGTTGTCGGCAGTGCTACAAAGGATCCCAGAGGATGTCAGACATACCCCGAGTATTCGTTTGAATGGCTCGAAAAAGAGTTTGATACACTCACAACCCGTAGTGCCGACCCTTTCCGTATTGATGAAGAAACAAAGTCGATGCTTCGTGAGGCGCACAAGTACTGGAGAGGTAAAACAAACAGCGATCTTGCTACAAGCTATATGGCACCTGAGGCCCTTAAGGCTATAGAACATAACGTTTTCACTGTTGGTAACTACTTCTACAACGGTGTAGGCCATCTCTCAGTTAAGTACGAGAAGGTGCTTGAAATAGGCTATAGCGGAATTATAGAAGAAGCTAAGGCTGAGCTTGAAAAGCTTGATATAAGCTGCAGTCAGTATGCCGCAAAGCATAGCTTCCTCGAAGCTGTTATCGAAAGCTGCCAGGCAGTAATAGATTATGCAGAGCGCTACGCTGTTCTTGCAGAAGAAGAGGCTGAAAAAGCCGATGAAACACGCCGTGATGAGCTTTTGCAGATAGCTGCAAACTGCCGCCGTGTTCCTAAATACGGTGCAACAAGCTTTTACGAGGCTTGCCAGTCTTTCTGGTTTGTTCAGATGCTTATTCAGATTGAGGGAAGTGGCCATTCGGTTTCTCCCGGTCGATTTGATATGTATATGTATCCTTATTTTAAAAAGGATTTCGAAAGTGGAAAAATTACACTTGGTTTTGCTCAGGAGCTTATCGACTGCGTGTGGATAAAGCTTAACGATATGAGCAAGGTTCGTGATGCTGACTCAGCGGCAGGCTTTGCCGGCTACGGTCTTTTCCAGAACCTTATTGTAGGTGGACAGACCCGTGATGGTAAGGATGCGACAAACGAGCTTTCGTTCCTTTGTCTTAACGCAACATACCATGTGCTTCTTCCTCAACCGTCAATCTCTATGAGAGTCTGGAATGGCTCTCCGATAGAGCTTCTTATTATGGCGGCGCATGTAACAAGAACGGGTGTTGGTCTTCCGGCTTATTACAATGACGAGGTTATAATCCCCGCAATGCTTTCCCGTGGCGTTTCTATCGAAGATGCCCGTAACTACTGCATTATCGGTTGCGTTGAGCCTCAGTCTCCCGGTAAAACAGACGGATGGCACGATGCGGCATTCTTTAATATGCTTAAGCCTCTCGAGCTTGTGTTTGACAACGGTAAGCTCGACGGAGTTCAGGTTTCAATCAAAACAGGTGAACTTGACTCGCTTGATACTTACGAAAAATTCTTCAATGCTTATAAAGAACAGACAGAATATTGCATAAAGCTTCTTGTTAACGCTGATAACGCTATTGACAAGGCACATGCAAGACGCACACCGCTTCCGTTCCTTTCATCCATGGTGGATAACTGTATCGGCAAGGGTAAGTCTGTTCAGGAGGGCGGCGCAGTTTACAACTTCTCAGGTCCTCAGGGCTTTGGTGTTGCAAATATGGCAGATGCACTCTATGCAATGAAAACCCTTGTTTACGACCAGAAAAAGTACACTCTCAAGCAGATTAAAGCGGCTCTCGATGCTGACTTCAACGGCGAAAAATCAGGCGTAAATACTGAAGAGGTTACAGTTAAGATTGCTCAGGAGCTTCAAAGCATAAATGTGGACGTGAACGAAGAAGTAATAAAGGAAATTTATAAGAGCGTTCAGGAACAGAATGCAAGTAGCGGAAATCCCATCTATGCACAGATTCTTGAAGATATCGAGGCTCTTCCCAAATTTGGTAACGATAACGATGAAATAGATGCTTACGCACGTGAGGCGGCTTATGTATTTACCCGTCCGATGCAGCAGTACAGAAACCCCCGTGGCGGTCAGTTCCAGGCAGGTCTTTATCCTGTTTCTGCAAACGTTCCGCTTGGTGCTCAGACTGGTGCAACACCTGACGGCAGACGTGCATTTACTCCTATCGCAGACGGCGTTTCTCCGTGTGCAGGACGTGATGTCAAGGGTCCGACAGCTTCAGCAAACTCTGTTGCAAAAATTGACCACGGTATTGCTTCCAATGGTACGCTCTACAATATGAAGTTCCACCCATCGGCTCTTAAGGGCGAAGAGGGTCTTATGAACTTCGTTAACCTGATAAGAGGTTACTTTGACCGCAAGGGCATGCATGTTCAGTTTAACGTTGTAAGCCGTGAAACGCTTCGTGATGCGCAGGCTCATCCCGAAAACTACAAAAACCTTGTAGTGCGTGTTGCAGGATACAGTGCGCTCTTCACAACGCTTTCCCGTTCACTTCAGGATGATATTATCAACAGAACAGAGCAGGCAGGCTTCTGATTTGGAGGAAATTAAATTGGATATTTCAAAAACAACAGGCCGAATTTTTGACATACAGAAATATTCAGTGCATGACGGCCCCGGTATAAGAACAATCGTTTTTCTTAAGGGTTGCGCGCTTCGTTGCAGATGGTGCTGCAATCCCGAATCTCAGGAATTTCAGATTCAGAATATGAAGACTGAAAACGGGACTAAGCTCGTAGGTAAGGACGTTACGGCATACGAGGTTATAGAGGAAGTAAAAAAGGATTTAAACTACTACCTTCGCAGCGGTGGTGGGATGACTCTCTCAGGCGGAGAGATGCTTCTTCAGCCCGATTTTGCACTGGCACTTCTGATGGCTGCAAAAAAAAGCGGCATAAATACAGCGGTTGAATCAACAGGTTTTGCGCCATTTGAAACAATCGCAAAGCTTCTTCCTTATATTGATACGTTTTTGCTTGATATAAAGCATATCAATTCGCAAAAGCACAAAGAATATACAAAACAGGAAAACACGCTTATCCTTGAGAATGCGGTAAAAATTGCTCAGCACGCAAAGAAATGCATTGTGCGTGTGCCGACCATCCCGGGATTCAACGATTCCGAGGAGGAAATATTGGAAATAGCACGCTTTGCACGAGAAAAGATGCGTGTTGAAGAAATCAATCTTTTGCCTTACCATAAGTTTGGCCGTGATAAGTACACAAACCTCGGTCGTGAGTATCTTATGGACGACTCTTTGGAAACCCCGTCGGATGAACATATGGAAAAACTCAGGCAGGTCGCAGAAAGCGTCGGTCTGAAGGCAAAAATAGGCGGCTAAACCGACGGTTTTAGAAAGGAAGGACATTTCGATGAAGGAATTTGAACTTCAGGACAAAATGCGAATAATACAGGAAATTGTACCCGGCAAGCAGATAACACTTGCACACGTGATTGCTAACCCAGATGATATTTTATATCGCAAGCTTGGTCTTGACCCTGCGCTTGACTACAGCAGGGCGGCAATCGGCATTATTACAATGTCGCCGAGCGAAACTGCAATCATTGCGGGAGATATTGCAATAAAATCTTCGGGTGCACAAATCGGCTTTGTTGACAGATTCAGCGGTACACTTATTGTAACGGGCACAGTGTCAGAGGTTGATACGGCGGTGCGTGCAGTCTGCTCGTATGCCGAGGAAACACTTGGCTTTACCGTTTGCGGTGTTACAAAAACATGAAAAAGCTGATTTTGATAGGCAGGAGCGAAGCAGGTAAGACGACGCTTACTCAGGCGCTTCGAGGCGAAGATATTCATTATGAAAAAACGCAGTATGTAACAAACGGGGACTATCTTATAGATACTCCCGGAGAGTATATGGAAAACCCCGAGCTCGGAAGAGCTTTGGCGCTATACTCCTATGAGGCGGATGTGGTTGGACTCCTTCTTAGTGCAACCGAGCCATTCTCCTTGTATCCGCCGTGCGTTGCGCCGATGGCGAACAGGGAAGTGGTTGGGATAGTAACAAAGGCAGACGCCCCCGATGCCCGTGTTGATTTGGCGAAAATGTGGTTAGAGTTGGCAGGATGTGAGAAAATCTTCGTTACTTCATCATATAACAATGATGGAATTGATGAAATAATCGAATATTTATCAAAAAAATAACACAAAAAACCACAAAAAACCACAAAAATCTATTGACTTATATGTGGTTTAGTGTTAAAATATAGTTGTATAAGGATGAAATTAATTTTATTTCTCTAAAGAAAGGAATTTTTAATATGGTAAACGAGTACGAAATCAAAAAACAAATTTGCGAAATCGGTAAGAGAATTTACGACAGAGGCATGGTTGCTGCAAACGACGGTAACATTTCTGTTAAAATCTCTGATAATGAGTTCCTCTGCACACCCACAGGTGTAAGTAAGGGCTTTATGACTCCCGAGTTCATCTGTAAGGTTGACAAGAACGGTAACCCGCTTGAAACAAACGGCAAGTACAGACCTTCAAGCGAAATCAAAATGCATATGAGGGTATATCAGCAGCGTCCTGACGTTAACAGCGTTGTTCATGCTCATCCCATCTATGCAACAAGCTTTGCAATTGCAGGCATTCCGCTTACACAGCCCATCATGCCTGAGGCAGTAATCGCTCTTGGTTGCGTTCCGATTGCAGAGTATGGTACACCTTCAACAAACGAAATTCCTGATGCAGTAGAAAAGTATCTTCCTTATTTCGATGCTGTTCTTCTTGCAAACCACGGTGCACTTTCTTACAGTGACTCACTTCTCAACGCATACTACAAGATGGAATCTCTTGAATTCTACGCTCAGCTTCTTTACAATGCTAAGCAGCTTGGCGGTCCTAAGGAATTCACAGAAGAGCAGATTGCTCAGCTTTACGAAATCCGTCGTCAGATGGGTCTTAAGGGTAAGCATCCTGCAAACATCTGCGTAAATAACAAAGATGGCAAGAAGAGCTGCCACACATGCGGTGCTTGCTCAATCGCACACCATGGTACAGGCTGCGGCTCTGACAGCAACTCAGAACTTGTTGCTGAAATCACAAAGAAAGTACTTCAGGCAATCAATAAATAATTGCAGTTATTTAAGAAAGGAATGAATGAATTGGACATTAATTCAGAAAAAATCCAACAAATCGTAAGCCAGGTTCTGAGTGAAATGAACGGTTCAGTACAGTCAGCACCCAAGAGTGCCGGCCCGATTCCCAAAACCTCTCGTGCTGCTATGCTTACAAAGCTTGAGCATTATGAGATCAAGGAATTCCCCATCCCCGAAATCGGCGATGATGACATCCTTGTAAAGGTTGAGGGTTGCGGCGTGTGCGGAACTGATGCTCACGAATTCAAGCGTGACCCGTTTGGACTTATCCCTGTTGTTCTCGGACATGAGGGTACAGGCGAGGTTGTTAAAGTAGGTAAAAATGTTAAGAAAGACAGTGCAGGCAAGCCCCTTGGCGTTGGCGACAAGGTTGTTACCTGTATGATATTCAAGGATAACCCCGACATCACAATGTTTGACCTTAACAAGCAAAACGTTGGCGGTGCCGATGTATATGGTCTTCTCCCGGATGACGATGTTCATCTTAACGGTTGGTTTGCAGACTATATGGTTATCAGAAAAGGCTCTACAGTATTTAACGTAAGTGATCTTGATCTTGATTCAAGAATTCTTATTGAGCCTTGCGCAGTACTTATCCACGCAGTAGAGCGTGCAAAAACAACAGGCATCCTTCGTTTCAACAGCCGTGTGGTTGTTCAGGGATGTGGTCCTATCGGACTTATCTGTATTGCAATCCTTCGCACAATGGGTATCGAAAACATTGTTGCGGTAGACGGTCAGGAAGCACGCCTCGACTTTGCTAAGGAAATGGGTGCTACAAAGAGCGTTAACTTCATGAACCACAAGGGTGTTGAAGCTCTCGCTGACGCTGTTAAGGATGCATTCGGCGGATATTACGCAGACTTCGCATTCCAGTGCACAGGTTCACCGATTGCACATGCAAACATATATAAGTTCATCCGTAACGGCGGTGGTCTTTGCGAGCTTGGTTTCTTCATCAATGGCGGCGATGCAACAATCAACCCGCACTTTGATATTTGTGCAAAAGAAATCACAACCGTTGGTTCATGGGTTTATACACTTCGTGATTATGCTACAACATTTGATTTCCTTAAGAGAGCAAAGGGTATCGGTCTTCCGCTTTCAAAGCTTATTACACACCGCTACTCACTTGATGAAATCAACGAAGCACACGAAACAAACCTTGCTATGAAGGGCTTAAAAATAGCCATCATAAATAAGTAATTTAATTTAATTTAACATATTTTTAGGAGGTAATTCAAAATGGCACAGGAAGCATTAGGTATGGTAGAAACTAGAGGTCTTGTAGCAGCAATCGAGGCTGCAGATGCAATGGTTAAAGCAGCAGAAGTAACACTTATCGGTACAGAGAAAATCGGTAGCGGTCTTGTAAGCGTTATGGTTCGCGGCGACGTTGGCGCAGTTAAGGCAGCAGTTGAAGCTGGTAACGCAACAGCTCAGAAGCTTGGCGAAATCGTTGCAGTACACGTTATTCCTCGTCCTCACACAGATGTTGAGAAAATTCTCCCAACAATCTAAGTAGGTGACGAAGATGGCTGAAAAGAAAACAACCACTACAACTAAAAAAACAGTTGAAAAGGCAGCCCCTGCGGCAGAGCCTGTTTCAACACCAAAAATTAAGGAGGTTAAAAAAATGACTCAGGAAGCATTAGGTATGGTAGAAACCAGAGGTCTTGTAGCAGCTATTGAAGCAGCAGATTCAATGCTCAAGGCAGCAAACGTAACTCTTATAGGAACAGAAAAGATTGGTAGCGGTCTTGTAAGCGTTATGGTTCGTGGTGATGTTGGTGCAGTTAAGGCAGCAGTTGAAGCTGGTAGCTCAAATGCACAGCGTCTTGGTGAACTTGTTGCAGTACACGTTATTCCTCGTCCTCATACAGATGTTGAAAAGATCCTTCCCATCCTTAAATAATAGGGGGACTACTTATGTTAATTGCTAAAGTGGTCGGAAGTGTTGTTTCAACACGTAAGTGCGAATCACTTGTCGGAAACAAGTTTATGATTGTCGAAGCATACCCCAAATTTGAAACTACATCAAAGCGTTTTATCGCAGTTGATAACGTAGGTGCAGGTATGGGCGAAACCGTTTTGGTTGCTACAGGCAGTGCAGCTCGCATTGGAGTTGACGAGAAGGATGTTTCGATCGGTGCTCCAATCGATGCAGCTATTGTAGGAATTATTGACGATGTTTCGTCAATCGGATAACACATATTTTTAGAATCTTAAGGAAAGGAAACGGCTATGAAGTTTGATGAACTCAAAAGCATAATTAAAGAATGCGGTGTGGCAGGTGCTGGCGGTGCAGGCTTTCCAAGCTACGCAAAGCTCAGCGAAAAAGCTGACACGGTTATTCTTAACTGTGCGGAATGTGAGCCTCTTTTCAGGCTTCACCGTCAGCTTCTACGCCGTTTCTCTTTCGAGATTATAAGCACGCTCGATATAATTCGTGAGTGCCTTGGAGCAGAAAGCTTTTACATAGGTATGAAAAAGGACTATCAGTCCACGGCAGAAGGTGTAGAGCGTGATATTGCATCCTTTAAGCATGGAAAAGTAAAGTAACTGCATGAAGTATACCCCGCAGGTGATGAGATTATTCTCATACACGATACTACGGGAAGAACAGTTCCTGCAGGGGGACTTCCGATAGATGTCGGAGTTATAGTATTTAACGTAGAAACAGTGCTCAATATCTACTACGCTCTCAAGGGCGAAAAAGTGGTAAACAAGTACGTTACGGTTGGCGGCGCCGTTAAAAATCCGCAAACATTTTGTGTTCCGATAGGAACACCTCTCACGCACCTTGTAAAGCTTGCAGGTGGCGCAACTGAGGAAGACACCGTCCTTTTAAGCGGCGGTCCGATGACGGGTAATATCGCAAAGACAGGCGAAACAGTTACCAAAACAACAAACGGTGTTTTGGTGCTTCCCGAAGATAACCCCGTTATTATGAAGCGAAAAGCAAATGTAAACATATTGAAACGCAGAACAATGTCAGCATGCTGTCATTGCAGAATGTGTACAGATATGTGCCCGAGATACCTTTTAGGGTATCCTATAGAGCCTCATAGGTTTATGCGTGGTGTAAAAAACGACGACCCTACCGATACGGAAGGCTTTCTCAACACTCAGTACTGCTCGCAGTGTGGAATATGTGAGATGGTTTCGTGTAAGCAGGGGCTTAATCCACGAACACTTATAGGCTTTGCAAAAACAAAAATTCAGAAAAACGGTCTTAAACGGCTCGAAAAGCTTGAAGCAATTCCCCGTGAAGAACGTGATCTAAGAAGATTGACTACAGCAAGGCTCAGGCAAAAGCTTGACCTTGAGAAATATAACAATCCCTCACCGCTTTGCGATGATGAGATTAAGGTAAAAAGACTTTATGTGTCTTTACGCCAGAACATCGGTGCTCTCGGAAAAATTGTAGTTAAAGAGGGCGAGTTCGTAAATAAGTACGACTGCATCGTGGAGGCTCCCGAAAATTCACTCGGTCTTCCGATCCACAGCCCGATGGACGGTATAGTTAAAAAAATCAGTGATTTTGATATAATCATAGAATCTGCAGAAAGGAAATGATACCTAAATGAATAAGGCAATAGGCATGGTAGAATACACAACCGTTTCATCAGGTATGCAGGCGGCAGATTTGATAGTCAAAACGGCTGATGTAGAAATTTTAGAAGCAAGTACGGTTTGTCCCGGAAAATACCTTGTAACATTTGCGGGTGATATCAGTGCAGTTACGGCAGCACTTGAGGGATGTAAAAGAACATACCCCGCACGTCTTATCGACAGCTTTGTTCTCGGTAATCCGCACGAAGATGTGCTTCCGGCAATTTGCGGTGCTACAGAGGTTAGTGAGGTTGAGGCACTTGGTGTGTTTGAAACCTACAGTGCGGCGGCAGCGGTTGTTGCGGCAGATAACACTGTAAAAACCTCGCAGGTAAAGCTTATTGAAATCCGCCTTGCACGAGGAATGTGCGGAAAATCGTATGTTCTTATAACAGGCGGGATTGCGGCAGTTACTGCGGCTATCGAAAAAGCAAAGAAAGAAACGGCAGACACGGGAATGTTCCTTGACAGTGCAATAATTGCAAGACCTGCTAAGGACTTATGGAAGAATATTTTATAATTTGAGGTGTTAATATGTTAGACGAAAAGTATATCAGTCAAATAGTTGAAAGTGTTCTCAGCGAAATGCAAACACCATCTACTAATAAAAGACAGCTTGGCGTGTTCGACGATATGAACGACGCTATCAAGGCGGCAGAAAAGGCTTACAAGGAATTCCGTTCTTACACTGTTGAACAGCGTGAGAAAATGATTGCTAAAATCCGTAAATACACACTCGACTATGCTGAAGATATGGCAAAACTCGGTGTCCAGGAAACCGGTATGGGAAGAGTTGAGGATAAAATCGTCAAGCATCAGCTTGTTGCGGAAAAAACTCCCGGTACTGAGGATATCACAACTCAGGCATGGACAGGCGACAGAGGTCTTACTCTTGTTGAAATGGCACCTTACGGAATTATCGGAAGTATCACACCTTCAACAAACCCCAGTGAAACAGTTATCTGTAATACAATGGGTATGATTGCAGGCGGTAATGCAGTAGTTTTCAATCCGCACCCAGGTGCTAAGAAGACATCTTGCTTTGCAGTTGATTTGGTTAACCGTGCAATTCTTGAGGCAGGCGGCCCCGAAAACCTTGTTGTTACAGTTAAAGAGCCGACTCTTGAAACATCTGACATTATGGTTAAATCACCCTCTGTTAAGATGCTCGTTGCAACAGGCGGTCCCGGCGTTGTAAAGATGCTTCTTTCATCAGGTAAAAAGGCAATCGGTGCAGGCGCAGGTAACCCCCCTGTAATCGTTGACGAAACTGCAGATATCAAAAAAGCAGGTAAGGATATCGTTCTTGGCGCAAGCTTTGATAACAACCTTCCCTGTATCGCTGAAAAGGAATGCTTTGTTATTTCTTCAGTTGCAGATGAACTTATCTCAAGTATGCTCGAAAACGGCGCTTACTTAATCAAGGGTGCCGATGTAGATAAACTTCTCAAGCTTGCCCTTGTTGAAAAGGACGGCAAAATGATTATCAACAGAAAGCTCGTTGGTCGCAACGCAGGTGCAATCCTTAAAATGATTGGTATTGATGCAGATCCGCGTCTTATCATTTGCGAAACAAATGCAGACCATCCTTTCGTTATGAAAGAGCTTCTGATGCCCATTCTTCCGATTGTACGTGTTAAGGATATTGACACTGCTATCGAATATGCAGTAAAGGCAGAGAACGGATGCCGCCACAGTGCACACATCCATTCAAAGAATATTGACAATCTTACAAACTTTGCACGCGCAGTTGAAACAACAATCTTTGTTAAGAATGCGCCCTCATATGCAGGTATCGGTGCAGGTGGCGAGGGTTATACAACCTTCACAATCGCAGGCCCGACAGGTGAGGGACTTACTGCAGCACATTCATTCACCCGTGCAAGAAGATGTGTTATGGTGGATGGCTTGCATATTATATAATGCCGAAAGGAAGAAAATAAATGAAGGCACTTGGAATGATTGAAGTTTATAGCTTTACCACTGCTCTTTGCGTAGCTGACGTTATGGCAAAGGCGGCTGATGTTAAGGTTATAGCTTTTGACAGAAACAGACCGATAAATCCTGATGTTCCCGCACCGCTCGTAATGGAAGTTAAAATCGAGGGTGTTACCTCAGCAGTCAAGGCTGCAATCGAGGCAGGGAAGAGCTATGCCGAAGGTCAGGGAAAGTATATCGTTTCCCACATTATTCCCCGTCCTGATGACCAGACGGAGAAGATGGCATATCTTATCGACATCAACCGTGATAAATATAATAAAAAGATGGTGAAAAAATGAGTTCAATAGGTATTCTTGAAGTTCAGGGGCTTGTTGCTGCAATAGAGGGCCTCGATGCAATGCTCAAAGCAGCACAGGTAAGAGTAATTCATACAGAAAAACGCCTTGGCGGAAGACTCGTTACATTCGTCATCTTAGGTCAGGTGTCGGCAGTTAAGGCTGCGGTAGAAGCAGGCGTTGTGGCTGCTGAAAAGCTTGGCAAGGTTTACGGTTACGAGGTTATTGCAAATCCGCACGAAGAGGTTATGAAGTATTTTGACCTTGACGCTTAACAGATAGGGGAAGGCAATTATGGATATTAGAGAAATAGAAGGTATTGTTAAAAAAATATCATCTGAATATAAAAACACCGACGAGGTAAAAATCGGTGTATCGGCACGCCATGTGCATCTTTCTCGTGAGCATCTTGAAATCCTTTTCGGTAAGGGTTATGAGCTTACAAAAAAGAAAACACTTATGGGCCGTGAATATGCGTCGGAAGAGCTTGTAACACTTGTTGGTCCGTCGCTCAGAGCAATCGAAAAGGTGCGTGTTCTTGGTCCCGTGCGTAAAAACACACAGGTCGAGATTTCGCGTACAGATACGTTTGTTCTTAAGGTGAGCCCACCGGTAAGACCCTCGGGTGAGATAGAAGGCAGTGAAAAAATTGTCATCGTAGGACCTAAGGGAAGCGTATATCTTAAAGAAGGCGTTATTATTGCAAACCGCCACATTCATCTCACACCCGAATTTGCTGATAAGCATGATATAACAGACGGAGATTTGGTTGACGTTCTTTGCCACGGTAAAGAAAAAACAACAAAATTTTATGATGTACAAATTCGAGTTCGTGACGATTTTAATGTTGAAATGCACATTGATACTGATGATGCTAACAGTGCAGGTCTCAGAAATGGTGATATGGTAACCCTCATTAAAAAATAAGAGATTGAGAGTGAATTTATATGTTCGCTATTGAAAGACAACAACGTATTCTTGAAATTTTAAAGATAGCAGGGGCAGTATCTGTAAGCAAGCTCAGTGACGAGTTTCATGTTGCCGAAGAAACCGTGAGACGTGACCTCGAAAAGCTTGAAAAACAGGAAAGGCTTTTGAGAACTCACGGTGGTGCAGTTCCTATTGACGATAACAAGCACGAGCCGTCAATAGATAAGAGAAAAAAGCTTAACGTAGAGGAAAAACGCGCTGCGGCACGTGCTGCTGCAGAGCTTATAGTTTCGGGTGATACAATTTTCCTTGATGCGTCAACGACAACTTTCTTTATTGCTCAGGAACTTAAAAATATGCAAAATATCACAGTTATAACGAACTCACTTCAGAATATCGAGGTGCTTTCTGCGTGCAGTGGTATTAAGGTAATAGGTACCGGCGGACTTGTCAGTGAAAATCATTCGTTTGTTGGTAGCCTCGCCGAAAAAGGCGTGCGAGAAAACTACTTTGCAAATAAGATGTTTTTCAGTAGCCGAGGCGTAACCCGTGAGGCAGGAATTCTTGACAGTAACGAACAGGAGTGTGCAATCAAAAAATGTATGCTCGAAAATGCTCAGCAGAAAATATATGTTTGCGAAAGCTCGAAAATAGGAAGAGTAGGCTTTACAAAGCTTGCCGAAATGCAGGACATTGACTTTTTCGTAACTGATAAAAAACTCGGTCCTGAATGGGACAGCGTCTTTGCAGATGCAGGAACAAAACATATTTACGGCAAAGAGGCATAATTTTGAGTGCAAAATATTGACTTTTAAATTGCGATGTGGTACAATTCTATTGTTTTTGACGGATTGTATTCACATCCAATTTTTATAAATGCGGATATGGCGGAATTGGCAACAAAAAGTAAATACGCGGATATGGCGGAATTGGCAGACGCGCATGGTTCAGGTCCATGTGAAAGCAATTTCATGCAGGTTCAAGTCCTGTTATCCGCACCAATCGGAATGGTCTTTGCTCCATTCCGATTTTTGTTGACAAAAATCTACATTAATATACAAGTAACAAAAGAGGAAACTATGACAAGAATACTTACCTTTATAAAAACGAATATTGTTATGGTAATTGCCCTGATACTGGCGGTAATTACATCCTTTTTCGTGCCTGTTGATAAGGAGTATCTGAGCTACTTTGACTGCAAGACGTTGACTTGTTTGTTTTGCGTTTTAGCGGTGGTTTGCGCGCTTAAGGACATCAACTTTTTTTATATACTTGCAAGAAAAGTGGTTGAGCATTTTCGCACGGCAAGGCTTGCGGTGCTTGTTTTGGTATATATCACATTTATCGGCTCTATGCTGATTGCAAACGATATGGCACTGCTCACATTTCTTCCGTTGGGGTATTTTGTTCTCAGTTCAACAAAAATGGAAAAGTATATGGCATTCACGTTTATAATGCAAAACATTGCAGCAAATTTAGGCGGTATGCTCACACCCTTTGGAAATCCGCAAAACCTTTATCTGTATACAAAATTCAACATTCCAAACGACGAATTTGTGTCTATAATGCTTTTGCCCTTTACAATATCTGTGTTGATTATAACGCTTTGCTGTATAATCTTTGTAAAAAACGAAAAACTGAAACTCGAAGAAGAAAAAGTAAACATAAATCCAGTAAAAGCAACACTGTATATGCTCCTGTTTATACTGTCAATTGCAGTCGTGTTCAGGACAATTCCATATTGGATTGGTTTGGTGATAATTCCTGCAGTTCTGCTTTTTATGGACAAGAAAGCACTCAAAATGGTCGATTATCCGCTGCTTTTGACGTTTGTGTTTTTCTTTATTTTTTCGGGGAATATGGCAAGGATAGAGGCGGTGAGAGAATTCTTTTGTATGCTTCTTTCGAAAAGTACGCTTCTTTTTAGCGTTTTGTCGTGCCAGTTTATAAGTAATGTCCCGTCTGCAATACTTCTTTCGCAGTTTACAACTAACTATTCAGATTTGCTTGTGGGAGTTAACATCGGCGGTGTAGGAACGCTTATTTCATCCCTTGCAAGTCTTATTACATTTCGTGAATACATAAAGCATAACCACGGCAAAGCAATGTACTATATCGGTATGTTTTCGGCACTCAATTTTGGATTTTTGATACTCCTTACCGGTATAATGATGTGCGTATAATAAGCTGTTTTACAGAATAAATACACCTCTGACTGCAAAGAATAGTAGCATATTCTTTAAAGGAGAGGTGTATTTTATGTTTAAACACGAAAAGCTGTTATTTCACCCCGTCGAGATAGAAAGACCCAATCCCCAGTATGCCGCACTTTTGCAGGAGCAACTCGGTGGCGGTAACGGAGAGCTTAAGGCTGCAATGCAGTATATGTCGCAGAGCTTTCGGATTAAGGATGCGGATATAAAGGACTTGTTCCTCGATATTGCGGCGGAAGAACTGAGCCACATGGAAATGATTGCGCAGACCATAAATCTTCTTAACGGCCACGATGTCAATGCCGAAAGTGTGCCTGCAGGGGAAATTCAATCACACGTAATTTTAGGGTTAAATCCCGGTCTTATTAACGCATCGGGCTACTCCTGGACAAGTGATTATGTAACCGTTACAGGTGATTTGTGTGCCGATTTGCTGTCAAATATAGCATCTGAACAAAGGGCAAAGGTTGTTTATGAGTATCTTTACAGACAAATTGACGATAAAAAGGTAAGAGAAACGATTGACTTTCTTCTTAACAGAGAGGAAGCTCATAATCAAATGTTTAGAGATGCCTTTAATAAGGTTCAGGACAGCGGATCTAATCATGATTTTGGAACAACCAAAGCGGCAAGGATGTATTTTAGTATGTCAAACCCGACATCTAAAGCACCAAGTCCTACAGAAATTGATGTAAAGGAACCATCATTTACTTGATAAAAAATACGCAGATGATATCATCTGCGTATTTTTGTTTTTAGTTGTCGAGCAAAATCATTGCCGCTTCAAAAGGCTTAAGTGTAAGTTTCACCTTATCGCCGTAGCCCATTTCTCCGGTCAAAAGATTTTCCCATTTTGACGGTTTGGTGAGATTTATAAAATCATCATATTCCTTTCCGTCGGAAAGCACTGTTACAAAGCGCTTGTCGCCGTACACTACCGTGTTTTCGGGGGAGTATATGTGGCAACCTGCAAGCTCGTATATTTTTCTTAAGGTGTGAACATCAATGTAGGGGACAGTGTTCATCACACAAACTCTGCCATCAACCGTTTTTGCAGCTACATTTCCGTGTTCGTTCTCAAGCAGTAAATCATTGTGATTTACAATCTTAATATTCGGGAAATCGTAGGTAGTGCCACTTTCTTCAAGCTCAAAGCCCGTAAGTTTTTCTGTGTTTGAAAGCGAGAACTTGCCCTCTGATATACAACCTGCAGCGTAGTTGAATATAAATGCGGCATTTGAATTTGCCTTAATATATTCAATATCCTCAGGATTGATTTTAAGAGTGTAGCCAAATACAATCGCTTTGTATTCTGAAAGGTCAATTTTTCTTATATCGCTGAACCTGAAGGTGTCTACCAGAACGCCCGTTTTCTTGGTGTTGCAGATAAAGTCAGCACAGTAGCCCGTAAAGCAATGTTCGCTTACACCTGCCTGAGAAATCGAGTTCTCGTCAATAAGTACCAAAACGTCGCTTGAGCTTTCGTATGGGCGTTTGCGTACCAGCTCGTTGATTTTTGAAACCTCTCCAACAAACTCCATCATACCGTCGTCATCATACCAGCCACCGCCTAAGTCCATAAGCCAAAGACCGGAATCATGAGAAAGGTTTTTTGAAAGCTCTCTTAAAATAGCATTTTTGGTCTGGACTATGTCGTTAGCAAGCCAGGTTGAATCGTCTGTCCTTTGTGCAAGATGGGTGCGGACATCACATTCGTCAACCCAGGTCTTTTTAAGGTTTATCGACTGCGGAACAGAAAGGTCTCCGCCACTGTCGCCCGGGGTGCATCTGTAATAAGCCTTAGGTGCGGCAAAAAAGTCAACATAAGGCGAATTTACAAGCGTATCGATATCGGTATGCCCCGTGTAAACGATATTGTCAACCATAAGATATCCATAGAAAATACCGGTAACACTGTTAGGAGAAACCTCTTTTACAGTTTTGCAAAACTCTTCCGTTGCGCGGGCATTTACCTTTGATGTAAACTCGTCAAAATAAACGGAGGTTTTATTTTCAACACGCAAAAAGTCCTTGAGGGTATCTTTTTTAAGGTATCTTTCAGCGGGAGCAGGGAGAGAGTCCGAAAGATTGTAGTTATCTTTAAGGTAACTGTCAAACTTCTTTGTGCAGTCAATGCCGTAATCGCCGTAGTTAGAATCTATTCGTCCCCACAGAATTGTCTCACCACTTGTGCCATAAGCCACGTGATAGCCGAGTATTTTACCGGGATATCTTTCCTCAACGTGTTTTATAAATCTCACAAGAGCATCTTTGGCATCCGCAAGCCACTTTTCCGATGTAAAGCTCTGGCGTGCAACGCTTCCTGTGCGATTGGGACGGTTGAATTTAGGATTGCCCATATAGTAGCCGTCAGGAGCATCGTAACCGATATAATCGTGGTCTGGCGTTCCTACAACGCTTTGGATTTCGTCCTTATCCCTCGGACCGTCGTAGTAGACGAAAAGCTCCTCGGGGTTTTCCTTGCACCACTCAACAGGCGGGTTAAGTTTTACTCTTGGGAGTAGCTTTACATCGTCGCCAATGGAAGCAGCGGCGTCCATAACTCTGTCAGTTACAGTGTAGTCAAATTTGTTATTTCCTACCCAACCCGAGCTTACTATGAAAGAGTGAAGCTTTACACCGTTTTCGTAAAATCTTTTGTGATAGTTAAGCTCCGACAGAGTTTCGTTAAAAAGCACCTCTTTGCCGTTTTCGTCAAAAAGCGGAGGGTCGTAGCCAAAACCAAGCCTTGACCAGAATATGAGGTTGTTTCTTAAAATGTTTTCCATTCTTAGACCCCCAATTATAATTTAACGGGTGCACCTTTCTGAATGCTTTCGTAGCAAGCATTCATTGCCTCGATTGTCTTTTTGTGCCACTCAAGGTTAATGAAAGGTGTCTTTTTGTTTCTTACATTGTCAACAAATTCGTCGATAAGACCAATCCACTCGTCAAAGTATGTATACTGAACTGTGTAGCGGTCATTGGGAAGTCCGTTGTGGTAAACGTTAGGTCCGAAGCAGTCAGCAAGAACACTGCCCTTGTCGCCGTTTAGAGTGATGTTAACTTCCATTCTCTTGGGGAATACTTCCCAGCCGGGACCGGGAACCTTGATTCTTTCCTCCATTTTTGACCATGACGGATCAAGGGAGAAAATAACGCCGTTTTTCATTTTACCTATAACAGAGAGCATATCCTCTTCAACAAGGTCTGGGCGGATGTTAGGCGCAACCTCAGCATAGATTGTGTCAAACTCGCTATTTGTCATATGGCGAATCATATCAAATATATGCGGATGGTCGCAAAGTGCACCACCACGGAAGCGACTGTCGCCGTCTTTAATGCTTACCTTTTTACCATAGCTCTTTTCGGGAACGCCCTGCCACGGGAAAGCCCAGACAGGAGAGAGCGTGATGTTTGTTGCGTTAAAGGACTTAAGCTCGCCGATTTCCTTGTTTTTAACAAGCTCTTTAAGCCTTACAATTACAGGATTGTAGTGCATTTCAAGCTCTATCTGACAAACGAGATTGTTCTTTTTTACAAGCTCAATCATTTCGTCGTATTCTGCCATATCAAAGGTAGGAATTTTCATTGAAAGAATGTGAATTCCACGCTCTGCACAAAGCTTCATCTGACGGAGGTGATCGCTGTTTTCGCTGGCGAGTACAACTGCCTCGATTTCAGGATGTGCGTCAAGCATTTCGATTTCACTGTCGTAGCAGGGGATGCCATCAACACTGTTTAAGAAAACCTCTTTAACATCGTCGTTTGCAGTGGCAACTGCAACCCAGTCAAGCTGAGGGTTTTCCTTTAAAACCTGATAGTATTTTCTTGTATGACCGTGGGTCATACTCATCATAGCAATCTTCAAAGGCTTCATAATTAAAGCACCACCCTTTCAGTTGTGTTTGCAGAAGCTTTAACAGCGTTAACCAAAGCTTTGATTTCCTCAAAAGCCTCAAGGTTTTCATCTGCAAGGTTTTTCTGTGCTACAGAGAAAGCACTGCGTACAACGGCGATTTCGTCAATTGAAAGGCCGTAAAGCTCAAAGTCAACATCGGTGAACTTCTTTTCACCCTTGCCGTAAACGTAAACGGAATCCTGCTTTAACTGAGCGTCTACAACAACATCGCACGCAATACCGCGCTGAGAGATGATCTCGTGCTTGTCAATAGGCTTTGCACCCTTTTGAAGCGTCATAGAAATTTCAATTGTACAAACAACATCGTCCTCGGTTTTTGCGATTATGTTCATAACATTATCGTTTTTAAATGCCATAACGGTCTTGATTTTTCTGCCCAAAATCCACTGGCACAAATCAAGCTCACGAGCAAGTGCCTCATCAAGATTTGCCTTTTTGTCAATGATTCTTGCAACACGCATAACACTTATGCCTACAAGAGTTCCGCCCTGAACAATGTTTCTCAGTTCAATAAAGCGACGCTCACTTCTGTGAGGGAGTGTGGGGATTTCCTTGCCATCGATTACAACTGTCTTTTTGTCTTTTAAAACTGCCTTTTTGTCAACAGAATATTTGTCGAGCAAAAAGTCAAGATTTTTCTGAAGAATTTTCATCTGACAAACCTCCTAAATTAAAGCATCTTAATTCTTGGTTTATATTTTTCAAGATATTTTGCGTTTTTCTCATCGCCGCCGGGAGTGTTTGCGCTTGACCAAACGGGAGGAGTAATACCACGGTCTATACACTGCTTTACGCATTCAATTTCAAGAAGGTGTGCAATGTAAAAGTCGATTATGTTTGAAACGGGGGCGATAGGAGTATCAAGACCCGGAACATTTACAACTGCATCTCCAACGGGGTTAAAGTCCTCGATGCATACATCTGCATAATCAAAAAGATTTGTTTTGTTAGGATGGCGTATAAAGTGGTCCTCAGGCATTTCCTTCTGCCAGGCCTCACTTGAAACGGCAATAATCTTAACACCGTTTTTCTTCGCCTCCATAGCGGCATCAATCGTTGCGGGGTTAATGCCGATGTTGTGGAAGATGATAAGTACATCATCTTTTTTAAGGTCATAGTATTTCATAATAGCACTGCCGTAGTTAACAGTTCTTTCAAGCTCAAGATATTTAAGAGCCTGATTGAATACGGAGAGACCTGTTTCCATAATGG
This sequence comes from Clostridia bacterium, assembly GCA_045649225.1. Classification (GTDB taxonomy): domain Bacteria; phylum Bacillota; class Clostridia; order UMGS1883; family UMGS1883; genus UMGS1883. The sequence continues at coordinate 31,796 of JAZRPN010000114.1, forward strand.
GATTTATGCACGAAAGTCCTCCTGCACGGAAAAACATTTCGCCCATACAAAGTGTTGTATGACCGCCACCGCCGTAAACATTTATAAGTCTGTCGTTTTCAATGGCATCAGCCATAAGCGACGCAGCCTTTCTTATGTTTTCGCTCTGCGTGTCGTTTACTTTTTTAAAGTTTTCCATCAGGCTTTCAAAGTAACCAAAATCATTCATTTTCAAAACTCCTTTCTATTTTCTCTTTAGTGGGGATAGACCCAATCACATATTTTTTTCTAACGCTTAGTCCCGAGGCGGCTACTGCGTATCGGCACGCCTCCTCGATTTCTTTGTTTTCGGCAATAAGAACGGCTAAAACGCCGTTGAAGGTATCACCTGCGCCCGTCGTGTCAAGAGGCGTTAACTTTATTGCGGGTACACTGATTTCTCCATTTATAAT
>JAZRPN010000115.1:0-2627 GCA_045649225.1 Clostridia bacterium
ACGCCCCAAAACCCGACAGTGCCATCCGCTTCAGCCTTTCAAGATACAATACGGTTTCTGAGGCGCAGATTGTGATTGACAAAATAAAAACGATAGAGAAAGGTCTGAGAAGATGAAAGAGGTCATCCTTGTAAAATACGGCGAGATTATCCTTAAAGGTCTTAACAGAAATCGCTTTGAGGATATGCTCATTTCCAATATAAAAAAGGTTATCGGCAAAAAAAATATTGCCGAGATAAGAAAATCGCAGGCAGTTATTTATATTGCTCCGTCAGATATGGGCGATATTGACGAAATGGTGTCAAAGCTTAAAAAAGTGTTTGGCATTGTTTTCATCGCAAAGGCAGGCGTTTTCAAAAAAGATATGGACACCATTTTAACAGACGGTGCCGACTATATAGCAAACACGCTTTACGGCGTCAACACATTTAAGGTCGAGGCAAAAAGAAGCGACAAGGCTTTCCCCTTAAAATCTCCCGAAATCAGCAGGGAGATGGGCGGAGCGCTCCTTTCACGCAATCCAAGGCTCACCGTTCAGGTGCATAATCCTGAGGCGTTGGTGCGTGTTGAAATCCGCGAAAGTGTAGCATATGTCTATACCGACACCGCAAGAGAGCGTGGTATGGGTGGTATGCCCACAGGAAGCGGCGGAAAGGCAACAATTCTTCTTTCGGGCGGAATTGACAGCCCCGTTGCCGCATGGATGATTGCAAAGCGTGGCGTGGAACTCGACGCAGTTCACTTTTTCAGCCCGCCGTATACGAGTGAGCGTGCAAAAGAAAAGGTTATCACACTTGCGAGGATTGTTGCATCCTATACAGGCAGATTCAACCTTTATATTGTTCCTTTTACAGAGCAGCAGCTCGCAATCCGTGATAACTGCCCCGAGGAACATCTTACGCTTATCATGCGCCGTATGATGATGATGACGGCAGAGCGCATTGCACTCCAAAAAAATTCAAATGCACTTATAACAGGTGAAAGTCTGGGGCAGGTTGCCAGTCAGACAATCCACGCACTTTCCGTAACGAACGAATGTATGGAAACGCTTCCCGTTTTCCGCCCGCTTATTGGTATGGATAAAAACGAGATTGTGGAAATTGCCCGCAAGATAGAAACGTTTGAAACATCAATTCTTCCTTATGAAGATTGTTGCACCGTTTTTGTGCCGAAGCATCCCACAACAAAGCCCAGGCTTGAGAAAATACTTGAAAGCCAAAGCAAAATTGATATGGAATACTGGGTAAACAAAGCGATTGAGGAAGTCGAAACTGTTTATATTGATCCTGCGGAGTGATTGTATGAAAGAGAGCGTTATTCGCACACTTATCGATAAAAAAATTACCATTGCCACGGCAGAAAGCTGTACGGGCGGAATGCTCGGCAAAGAGATAACCTCCGTAAGCGGAGCGAGTGAAATATACGGATTTGGTTTTATTACCTACGCAAACGAGGCTAAAATGAAGCTTTTGGGTGTCAAGGAAGAAACTCTTGAAAAATACGGAGCTGTAAGCGAACAAACCGCTATGGAAATGGCAATCGGTGCCCGAAAAAACGCAGGCAGTACAATTGCCGTAAGCACAACAGGCATCGCAGGTCCCGGCGGCGGCACAAAAGAAAAGCCCGTAGGGCTTGTATATATTTCGCTTGCATATGACGGTGGTGCACAGGTAAAAAAGCTTAACCTTAAAGGCGACCGCGACTCCGTCCGCACCCAAACTTGCGAAAATGTTTTCAATTTTATTGACGAATTTTTAAAAAACCATTGACATTTAAAAAATAACACGCTATAATAAGAACAAATGTTCGTATATGGAGGTATGATTATGTCAGAAGAAAAAAGAGAAGCTCTCGCCATGGCGATGGCTCAGATAGAAAAGCAGTACGGCAAAGGCTCAGTTATGAAGCTTGGCGAAAACACACATTATAACGTAGAGTCAATCCCCACAGGTGCACTCAGCCTTGATATTGCGCTTGGCATCGGCGGTGTTCCCAGAGGAAGAATTATCGAAATATACGGACCTGAATCAAGCGGTAAAACAACTATCGCTCTTCACATTATTGCCGAGGCTCAGAAATTGGGCGGCGAGGCGGCTTTCGTAGATGCCGAGCACGCACTTGACCCTGCTTATGCGGCGGCACTTGGCGTTGATGTTGACTCACTCGTAGTATCTCAGCCCGACACGGGCGAACAGGGGCTCGAAATTGCCGAAGCGCTTGTTCGAAGCGGTGCGCTTGATGTTATCGTAATCGACTCCGTTGCGGCACTCGTTCCCAAGGCAGAAATTGACGGCGAAATGGGCGACTCGCATGTTGGTCTTCAGGCAAGGCTTATGAGTCAGGCACTTCGCAAGCTTGCAGGCGTTGTAAATAAGAGCAACACAATCTGCATCTTCATAAATCAGCTGCGTGAGAAAATCGGCGTTATGTACGGCAACCCCGAAACAACAGCAGGCGGTCGAGCGCTTAAGTTCTACGCATCTGTGAGAATGGATGTAAGGCGTGTCGAAACACTTAAAAACGGCACCGAATTTGTGGGTAACCGTACCCGTGTTAAGATTGTAAAGAACAAGGTTGCGCCTCCGTTTAAGGAAGCCGAGTTTGATATGATGTACGGCAAGGGCATC
>JAZRPN010000116.1:0-10638 GCA_045649225.1 Clostridia bacterium
TAATTTAACGAAAGCATTTTCTGTGCCAGATCATACAAAAATCGCACGCCTGTGCAGTTTTTCGGAAGATTGGGAATGCCGTCAAAATCGCTGCCAATCCCAACATTTTTTTCGCCTCCCAAACTGCAAAAATGCTCTATATGGCGAAGAATTTCGGCTAAGTCCCCATCCCCGCCGATAAAATCCGTACAAAAGTTTATTCCCGCAACCCCTCTGCGCGCTATAAGCTCCTTAAACTGCTCATCCGTAATATTTCGATTGAACTTTGGATTTACCGCGCGTGAGTTTGAATGACTGCATATAAAAGGCTTTGTTGCAACATCGCACACATCCGAAAAGCTTTTGTCGCTTATATGGGATAAATCAACCACAATCCCGAGCCTTTCGCACTCTTTGACAAGCTCCCTCCCAAAATCTGTGAGTCCACCGTCCGTTTGAGAAAAAGTGTTACTTGCCGCCCCGTTTTCTTTATTCCACGTAATTGTAAGAAGCCTTACTCCCTGCTTGTAAAAATGCCTGAGCATTGCAAGGCTTGAGTGTAGAGGGTCCGCCCCCTCAAGAGCTAATATAGCACCGTATCTCGCACTTTTCAGCATATCGGCAGAAAGCAAAATGTCAATGCTTTCACGCCGCATTATCTGTTTAAATTTTTCTATATGGCGTTTTGCAAACAAATGCGGGTTGCTTTGATATTCACTGCAAATTGCAAACACCTGAATATAACGGCGAAATCTTTTCACATCGCTGTACTTCAGGTGTTTTCTTTTATTATGTAAAGTCGTTAAGGTATCGCAGTGGCAGTCAAGAACATCAAAGTTCAAAGGCATTTTTTATCACCTCATACTTATATTCACGCAAATTACCGACTATTGCCACGGCATCAAACCTAAGCGGAGCATCGTGCAGGCTATATTTCTGAACATAAATTCTTGCCGTACGCACGATTTTTTCTCTCTTATATTTATCTATTGTTTCAGCAGGCGATCCATAGATATCGGTTTTTCGCATACGTACTTCCACAAAGCAGATATATTCACCGTCTTGTGCAATTATGTCAATTTCGCCAAAACGGGTATTGAAATTGCGTTCAACAATCTTATAGCCCTGCTTTTTCAGTATTTTTTCTGCGATAAGCTCACCGTGTTTTCCGATATCCACTGCCTTTTCAGACGAATTTTTTGATAAAAGTTTTTCGATGAATTTCACACGGACCAAACTCCTTTAAAGCGGCAATATGCACAGCAGTGCCGTACCCCTTATGCTTTTCAAAGGAATACTGAGGATACTTTTGGGCCATTTCAAGCATATATCGATCCCTTTCAACCTTGGCGAGTATTGATGCCGCCGCAATGCTCGCACTCTTTGCATCGCCTTTTACAACACATTCGTGCGGGTACGGACAATCCTTGATGCAGTCGCCGTCAATAAGCACAAAATCAGCCTTTTTCAAAAGTCCGTCTATTGCTCTGTTCATAGCAACATACGTTGCATTTCTTATATTCAGCTCGTCAATTTCCTCAGCCGTTGCCGTTGCAACACAGTAGCAGAGTGCATTTGCCTTGATATCCTCATAAAGCTTTTCACGCTTTTTTTCCGAAATCTTTTTGGAATCGTTAAGCCCCTCAAGCATCATCCCATGCGGGAGTATTACCGCCGCCGCATAGACGCTCCCTGCAAGCGGGCCTCTGCCTGCTTCATCCACACCTGCAATAAGGGTGTATCCCTTTTGACTGAGTGCGTCTTCAATATTCCACATATTTTTAAGTCTGAGTATTTCTTCTTCTTTCATAATTCACCTATTCAAGTGTAATTTTGCCGATTTTTGCACCCCTGAACTCGTCAAGCACAACATTCGCTCCACGAAGAAGGTCTACCTCGTTACCTTTTAGAATAAAGCCGCGCTTACGACAAATTCTCTCTAAAATGTCAAAACCCGAAAGTCCCTCTTCAAGCTCAATTTTATAACGTTCTTTTAAGTTTTCGGGATATTTTTCAGCCAAAAGAGAGCAAAGCCTTGCACAAAGTTCCTCGCAGTCGAGAACTTCGTCCTTAATTGCACCTGTAAATGCAAGCTTGAGTGCCACATTTTTGTCTTCAAACTTCGGCCACAAAATACCGGGGGTGTCAAGCAGCTCCATACCATTTTTAAGCGATATCCACTGCTTCCCGCGTGTAACGCCGGGGCGGTCGCCTGCCTTTGCCGCCGCCTTACCGCAAAGCTTGTTTATAAACGAACTTTTGCCTACGTTTGGAATTCCGCAAATCATAATCTTGATTGACCTGTTAACAAACCCACGGCTACGGTCGTGTTCGATTTTTTCTTTTAGTAAGTTTTTTACTTCGTCAATAATTTTAGCCGTTCCCTTAGCGTCATTACAGCTTATCGCAACTGCATTTATACCGCTGTTTTTAAATCTCTCAAGCCACTTTTGTGTTGCTACAGGATCGGCAATATCACTCTTGTTTATAACAAGAAGCACCTTTTTTCCGTTTATAAGCTTGGGAAGGTCAGGGTTGCGGCTGCTTTGCGGACATCTTGCGTCGCAAAGTTCTACTACGCAGTCGCACATTTTTATCTGGTCGGCTATCATTCTTTTGGTTTTGGTCATATGACCGGGAAACCACTGTATATTCATAGAATTTTCCATTATATTATCCTCGTTTATAGGTTTCAATCTTGTTAAATGGCCAGAATCTTAAGACAGCACGGCCTATGATAGAGTCCTCTCTGATAGCTCCTATAACCCTGCCATCTGTACTGTGATTTCGGTTATCACCCATTACAAAAACATGGTCCTCGGGCACTGTTATATCCGTGATGGTCTGCTGCGGAAGCATTTCCTCGCCAAGATATGTTTCCTCGAGCTTTTCTCCGTCAACGTAAACTGCGTTTTCTGAGTAATCAATAGTAACGTGCTGACCCTCAAGGGCAATAACACGCTTTACCCAGTATATGTTTTCATCGTAACCCTGAGGGTTAAATATAACTATATCGCTTTGCTTAGGCTCGTAGCCCACACGCCATACTATCATTCTGTCATTATTCTGAAGCGTCGGCTCCATCGACTGACCGTCAACACGAACAACAGTAAAAACAAAATTGCGTATTACAAGAGCGAGTACAACTGCAATAACAATTGCCTGCACCCATTCAAAAATCTCACGACGTACTTTTTTGAGAAGGCTGGGTTCTTCTGTATTTTCAACTTCTGCAGTTTCCACTTCAATATTTTCGTTTTCAAAATTCTCATTCATATAAAACACCCTTTCAATACGCAAACTTCCTATATGGTAAAAAAGGGACTGCAATGCAGCCCCTTTTTTTATGACTCTTAAAGTCTTTCCTTAACTTTTGCTGCTTTACCAACTCTATCACGGAGATAGTACAGTTTAGCACGCTTAACTTTACCGTGTCTTACAACCTCGATATGGTCAAGGCTGGGTGTGTTAACAGGGAATGTTCTCTCAACACCAACACCGTATGAAAGACGTCTTACAGTAAATGTTTCCTGAATTCCACCGTGCTTTTTAGAAATAACGGTTCCTTCAAACATCTGAAGTCTTTCCTTTGCGCCTTCCTTAACCTTTACGTACAGCTTTACATAATCACCAATTTCAAGCTTAGGAAGGTCTGTTCTGATCTGTTCCTGAGTAATCGCCTTTAAAACGTCCACTCAAAACACTCCTTTCTTGCCCGCATAAGCGGTAATTTTAAAGCGTTCGTACGAAAGAATGCAGAGGACCGCTTTTTTACTCAAGTAATATATCACAAAAGAATAACAATTGCAAGCATTATTTTCAAATTTTTTAAAATATTTTCAAATTGCCGCCTGACTGAGTCTGTCATACAAAACATCCTTAAGTGTAACCGGTGTTACGCACCCCCTGCAAAGTATATCCGTCATTGTCTTTGCATCCTTTTCACTGGTAAAAACATTTTCGATGTATTTTTTCTCCTTAAGCGTTCTCTGCCCGGGATGCTGTGTGTACATATCTATTCCTATCCCATAGGTTTTTGCCTTAAATTCATTTTTCTCAGGCTTTGATTCTATCACATAGTAGTATAAAACCACTCTGTCGCCAAGCTCGTTTTCGGTTTCATTCGTTATTAAGTACTTTGGCTCTGCCATTTAATCCCCCCCTGATTATAATACGTCCGAAAGATATTTTACAATATTTTCCATTTACATTCAATGAAATCCTTTGTCTATCTTTGTCTTATTTGGTGTGTCATTTAATATTTATGCTTGAAAAAAAGCTCATAATATATTATAATAGGTATATTCGAGGAGTTAGAACTATGAACTGTGATTTTTTGCCAATATCTAAAGAGGAAATGTCATCTCTCGGGTGGCAATCCTACGACTTTTTGTATATATCGGGCGATGCTTACGTTGACCATCCTTCGTTTGGCACCGCTATCATTTCACGGCTTTTGGAGTCGCACGGGTATCGTGTTTGTATTTGCGCCCAGCCTGATGTAAATGACGAAAATGCCCTCACACGCTACGGCAAACCAAATCTTGGTGTTTTGATATCGGGCGGTGTTATCGATTCGATGGTTAACCACTACACTGCTGCAAAGAAAAAGCGCAGTACCGATGTTTATACGCCCGGTGGCGGAGAAACAAAAAAGCCTGACCGTTGTGTTATTGTTTACTCAAATATGGCGCGCAGAGCGTTTGGCGATGTTCCGATAATCATTGGCGGAACTGAGGCAAGCCTCAGGCGCTTCGCCCACTATGATTACTGGCAGGACAAGGTGCGCAAGAGCATTCTGGTTGACTCGGGAGCGGACCTCTTAAGCTTTGGTATGGGAGAGCGTTCCATTGTAGAAATTGCAGACAAGCTCGCAAATGGAATCCCGGTAAACCGTATAACAAATGTAAGAGGCACCTGCTATATTTCGGACAAAGTTCCGAGTAAGGCAATTGAAATTCCGTCTTTTGAAAAAGTAAGCACCGATAAAAAGAAATATGCGGAGGCGGCAGCTGTAGAATACTATGAGCAAGACAGTATTCGCGGAAAAGCTATTGCTCAGCGTCATGGTGATAAATATGTTATTCAGCTTCCGCAATCTCTTCCCCTTTCACAAAAGGAAATGGACAGGGTTTATGCACTTAACTACACACGCACATACCACCCAGTTTATGAAAAGCAGGGCGGTGTCCCTGCACTTGAAGAGGTAAAGTTTTCAATCACATCTTCACGAGGCTGTTTTGGCAGTTGCTCATTTTGTGCACTGACATTTCATCAGGGCAGGGTTGTTCAATCACGCAGCCACGCATCAATTCTTGCCGAGGCAGAAAAGCTCGTGTGGGACAATGATTTTAAAGGCTACATTCACGACGTAGGCGGGCCGACGGCAAATTTCCGTGCACCTGCATGCGAAAAGCAGCTTAAGGCAGGAACTTGCCGCGACAGGCAGTGCCTGTACCCGTTTGTTTGCCCCAGTGCCAAGGTTGACCACAGCGACTATCTTTCGCTTTTAAGAAAAATACGAAACATTCCCAAGGTTAAAAAGGTGTTTATACGAAGCGGCATCCGCTACGACTACCTTATAAACGACAAGGACGATACCTTTTTCCGTGAGCTTTGTGAGCATCACGTAAGCGGACAGTTAAAGGTTGCTCCGGAGCATATCTCAGACAACGTTTTAAAATACATGGGAAAGCCCGGCGTTAAGCAGTACGAAAAGTTTTGCGACAAATTCTATAAAATAAATAAAGAGATAGGAAAAGAACAGTACCTTGTTCCCTATCTTATGTCAAGCCATCCGGGAAGCACGCTTGGAGACGCTATAAAGCTTGCACTTTACTTAAAGCGTAACAAAATCCGTCCCGAGCAGGTGCAGGACTTCTACCCCACACCGGGAACGCTTTCGACGGCAATGTTTTACACAGGGCTTGACCCACGCACAATGAAAAGTGTGTACGTTCCGCGCGACCCGCACGAAAAGGCAATGCAGCGCGCTTTGCTTCAGTCAAGCAGAAAAGAAAACTACGCACTTGTAAAAGAAGCACTTGAAAAGGCAGGGCGAACTGATTTGATTGGCTTTGGCCCTGACTGTTTGATAAAACCTGAAAGGAGAAATTATAATGGCAGCACAATTGCTCGACGGAAAAACACTTTCCGCCAGAATAAAGGAGAACCTCGCAAAGGAAACCGAGGCTCTTCGTCAAAAAGGCATTAACGTTGGTCTTGCGGTTATTATCGTGGGCGACGACAGTGCAAGCAGAATTTACGTTAACAACAAAAAGAAGGCTTGCGAAGCTTGTGGAATATATTCTGAGGAATATGCTCTTGATAAAAACACAACTGAGGAGGAGCTTCTTGAGCTTATCGATACTCTTAATCACAAAAAAGAGATTAACGGTATTTTGGTGCAGCTTCCTCTTCCCGACGGGATTGATGCGGAAAAGGTACTCCTTTCAATTTCTCCTGAAAAGGACGTTGACGCATTCCACCCTGTAAACGTGGGTAAGATAATGATTGGTAATTTTGACTTCCTTCCCTGCACACCTGCAGGCGTTATGGAGCTTATCCGTCTTACAGGTATTGAGGTAAGCGGTAAGGAATGTGTTGTTGTGGGCAGAAGCAACATCGTTGGCAAGCCTCAGGCAATGCTTCTTCTTCACGAAAATGGCACAGTTACAATCTGCCATAGCCGCACAAAAAATCTCAAGGAAGTTTGCCGCCGTGCAGACATACTCGTTGCGGCAGTAGGTAAGCCCAAATTTATAACTGCAGATATGGTTAAAGAGGGCGCTATCGTAATCGACGTAGGTATGGACCGTGATGAAAACGGCAAGCTTTGCGGCGATGTGGATTTTGACGAAGTTAAAAATGTTGCATCGGCAATAACCCCCGTTCCCGGCGGTGTTGGCCCGATGACAATTGCTATGCTTATGAAAAACACAGTGAAAGCGGCAGAAATACAAAACAAATAATAAACGGAGGATGCCATAATGGCAAAGAACAAATACGGTAATGACAGTATTACGGCGCTTAAGGGTGCCGACCGTGTCCGTAAAAGGCCGGGCGTTATATTTGGTTCGGATGGTCTTGAGGGATGTGAACACAGCGTCTTTGAGATTATCTCAAACTCTATCGATGAGGCTAAGGAGGGCTACGGCAGTGTTATCGAAATAACACGCTACCAAGACCTTTCAATAGAAGTTAAGGACAGCGGACGAGGCATTCCGCTTGACTGGAACCCGAAAGAAGAAAAATACAACTGGGAACTTGTTTTCTGTGAGCTTTACGCAGGCGGTAAGTACGACAAGGGCGAGGGCGAAAACTACCTCTACTCATTGGGGCTTAACGGTCTCGGACTTTGTGCCACTCAGTACAGTGCGCAGTATATGGACGTTACCGTTTGCCGTGATGGGTACGAAAATAAGCTCTACTTTGAAAAGGGCGAAAACGTTGGCGGTCTCTTTAAGGAAGAAAAAAGGTATCGTTCAACGGGAACAATAATAAAGTGGCGTCCCGACCTTGATGTTTTTACAGATATAAATATTCCGCTTGAATATTTCTCGGATGTGCTTAAGCGTCAGGCAGTGGTAAATGCAGGGCTTACCTTTAAGCTTAACTATCACAAGGACGACGGCGAGGTTGTAAAACAGGAATTCCGCTACGAAAACGGCATCGTTGACTATATCAATGAAATGTGCCCCGATGATGAGAAAAGGCTTTGTTCTACTGCCTTTTTTGAGGGTGAACGCACAGGTCGCGACCGTGAGGATATGAAGGATTACAAGGTTAAGCTCAGTGCGGCATTTGCGTTTTCAAACAATGTGCAGTGCATCGAGTATTACCATAATTCGAGTTATCTTGAACACGGCGGTGCACCCGACAAGGCGGCAAGGAGTGCCTTTGTAAGTGCAGTGGACAGCTACTTAAAACAAAACAACAAGTACACAAAGAACGAATCAAAAATAACCTTTAACGATATTTCGGACAGTCTTATACTTATAACAAACTGCTTCTCCACTGTTGTAAGCTACGAAAACCAGACGAAAAAGAGTATCACTAACAAATTCATTCAGGAGGCTACAACAGATTTTCTTCGTAAAAACATCGAGGTCTTCTTCATAGAAAACAGACCCGAGGCTGAGAAAATCTGCAATCAGATTCTCCTTAACAAGCGCAGTCGTGAAACGGCGGAAAAAACAAGGACAAACCTTAAGAAAAAGCTTATGGGAAGCCTTGATGTTACAAACAGAGTCCAAAAATTTGTTGACTGCCGAACTAAAGACGTTTCCGAGCGTGAGCTTTATATAGTTGAGGGCGACAGTGCTCTTGGTGCTTGTAAGCTTGGCAGGGACGCAAACTTTCAGGCAATTATTCCTGTAAGGGGTAAAATCCTTAACTGTCTTAAGGCTGACTACGAAAAGATTTTCAAAAGCGAAATAATCACAGACCTCATAAAAGTTATGGGTTGCGGTGTTGAAATCAAAACAAAGCACAATAAGGATATGGCATCGTTTGATATGAATAACCTTCGCTGGAACAAAATCATCATCTGTACCGATGCCGACGTTGACGGTTTCCAGATAAGAACGCTTATCCTTACAATGCTTTACAGACTTGTGCCATCACTTATTGAAGAGGGCAAGGTATTTATTGCCGAATCTCCCCTTTTCGAAATAACGCACAAGGATACTTCCTACTTTGCCTATACGGAAAAGGAAAAGCTTGAAATTCTCGCCGAGCTTCCCGAAAGAGGCGTAACAATCCAGAGAAGTAAAGGTCTTGGTGAAAACCAGCCCGATATGATGTGGCAGACCACAATGAATCCCGAAACCCGCAGGCTTATAAAAGTAATGCCTGAGGAGGCGGAGAAAACGGCTGAAGTTTTTGACCTTCTCCTTGGAGATAATCTTCAGGGCAGAAAAGACCATATAGCACAAAACGGCAGACAATATATTGAACTTACCGACATCAGCTAAAGAAGCGTGCCGCTTCACCCATGTCGCGTCCTGATTATATTTAAAATCAAACAAATTCTGCTCGCGGCAAAGCATACAAATTTCTATACGATTAAAAAAGAATTTCTCAAAAAGAGAATTTCTTTTTTTTATGTAGAGATAATAATTTCAAAGGAGTGCATTATATGGGAATTTCTTTTGTAAGGACAATTATTCTTTATTTTTGCGTTGTGCTTGCACTTCGCATTATGGGAAAGCGTCAGCTTGGCGAGCTTCAGCCGTCGGAGCTTGTTGTTGCTATTATGATTTCGGATTTGGCATCTGTTCCCATGCAATCGAAAAGCATACCGCTGCTCGACGGAATTGTGCCGATTTTTTCACTTGTTTTGGTTGAACTTTTTTTCTCTCTTGCCGTTTTAAAAAGCGAAAAACTGCGTGCAGTTATAACGGGCAGGCCTACGCTAATCATAAAGGATGGAAAGCTTGTAAAAGATAAAATGGCAGAGCTGAGGGTCTGTATTGACGATATTGTCGAGCAATCACGCATTGCAGGCTACCCCGATATAACCCAAATCGAAACCGCCCTTATCGAAACAAACGGGCAAATGTCGATTATCCCGAAAGAAAGCGTGCGCCCCGTTTCCTGCGGGGACTTAAACATTAACGCAAGCCAGACACGAGTTCCCTTCATCGTCATTGCCGACGGAAATCTCAGAAAGGGTAATCTTAGCTATGCGGGCGTAACAAAGGCCTGGATAGAAAAAAAGCTTTCGGAGAATAATATAAAAAATATCGAAGACGTGTTTTTTATGAGTGTAAATGATAAAAAAGAAATTTTTGTTCAGTTGAGGAATGTTTGATGAAACGAAGCATTAGCGTAATCCTGATTATTTTAGCATTAGTAATATCGGGCGGATTTTTGCAAAACCGAAAGATAAAAAGCATCAATATAAATTCTGTAAAAGAGCTCGAGTCAATTTCGCTTAGTCTTGAAAAGCAAAGCTACAATGAAGCAACCGAGAAATATAAAAATTACGAAAACCACTGGAAGAAAAACAAAAAACTTCTCTCTCTTATAATCACGCACGATGAGTTGGATTCTATAACAAAGCACAATTCGCGCCTTGGTGCATATCTTAGCGAGCGCGGGGTGCTCGATGCGTATGCGGAAATCGGCGAGCTCACAGATATTTATCAGGAGCTTGAGGAAAAGTTTAAACTAAGTTTAAGAAATATCCTATAAGGAGTGTTTTAATTGAAGGCTTTAATCATTAACGACAGCGAGGGTAACCGCCTCCGCCCTATTACCTGCACAATGCCCAAAACAATGCTTCCGGTTTTAGGAAGACCCGTATGTGAGCATACCGTAAGGCTACTCCGGCGGCATAAAATCTTTGATATATCGATTGTCTCGGACTACCTGCCCGAAACGGTGAAAAATTACTTCCTGAAAAATAATATCGGTCAGGTCAAAATATCCTTTCCAAAGAGAGAAGAGCTTGCCAAGCTTATCAGTTCTGATGATATACTTATTATAAGCGGAAGTATACTGACCGATATTGACCTTGAAAAGCTTATTGAGCATCACAAAAATGCTAATGCCTCGGCAACATTTGTAACTCGCACAAACGCTGATTTTCTTGAGTATGGCGTTGTATCTTTGGATGATAACAAATACATCCGCGAGTATAACAGAGCAACCTAT
>JAZRPN010000117.1:0-2087 GCA_045649225.1 Clostridia bacterium
GTCTTCCTCTTCGGCAAGGTCCATTGCGTAAACAGCGTCGCCGCTCCACGCAAGGTTTGCATCGATTTTGCCTGAAACTATATCACTTTTACCTGAGTCAACCTCAAAGCCGTAGATATTCTCTTTCATAAGAGAAAGCGCCTTGCCGACTTTTTCTATCGTTTCGTCATCGGTTGTATTTGCAATGCTGTTTACTTTTTTCTGCAGCTGCTCGCCTGTGATTTTGCCGTCGTTATATTGCTTTACCGCCTCGTTGAGTTCATCTTTGTGAACATAAAGTGAGCCAACAACATAGGCATCACGGGAAACGTCCTTACAGCTTGTCTTGTTTCTGTACTTTGTGTTCCAGAAAAGATCCCAGGTTCCTGCATCTTCCCTTTTTACCTTTTCGGGATTATATAAAAATCCTACCGTACCCCACATATAGCCGACTGCATAGTCCGTCCAGCCATATTTGTCAAAGGTTTCCTTTATAAACGGGGAAACATTTTTTGTATAGTTCGGCATTTTTGAAAGGTCGAACTTTTCGATGGCAATACTTTCGTCCTCTCCGCTTTTTGTGGCAGATATCATTTTATGGATGACATAATCCGACGGGCACGCAAGGTCATAATTTGTTTTGCCCGTTTTGATGGTGTTAAGCATTGTTTCGCACGTTTCAAACGTATCGTACTGAACACGCACCTTTTTGCCTGTACGTGCAAAATAGTCCTTTTCCCAAAGCTCCATAACTGAGTCTGTTATCTTTGCGCCGTCGTCATCCTTGCCCTCGTCGATATACTCCTGCCAGTTATAAACACGCAAAACCTCTTCCTCGGCAAAGGCGGGAGGCATAACGCTAAGCACCAAAAGGAAAGCTGCAAGTAATGAAATTATTCTTTTCAATTTCTTTTGTCCTCCTTTTCGGCTGAGCTTTTTTTATTAACGATTATAAGAATCACAAGCGCAATAATTGTGATAATTGTTGTAAGTGCACGCAGAGATGGCGGAAGAGTGCCCTTTTTGCTCGTTACGCCATATACATAGGTGCTGAGCGTCTGAAAGGCGGTATCTCTTGTAAATGCCGTTATAATATAATCGTCAAGGCTGAGTGTTATCGCCAGGATAAAGCCTGAAAACACTCCCGGCATAATCTCGGGAACTATAATTCTGTAAAGTGCCGTGCGGGGAGTTGCACCAAGGTCAAGTGCCGCCTCGTAAATATTGGGGTCCATCTGCATAAGCTTCGGGCGTACCGAAAGATACACAAAAGGAACGGTAAGCACAACATGACCCACCAGAAGTGTAAGGAAATTAAACTTTGCTCCGCAAAAAACAAACAATATGGTAAGCGAAAGCGCAGTTACAATCTCCGCATTCATAATCGGGATTTGCCCTATTCCTTCCATAACGACTTTTGTACGGCGTTTGCTGTAGAAAATTCCTATTGCACCCAAGGTGCCCAAAATTGTAGAAACAACTGCTGATGCAACAGCAATAGCAAAGGTGTTTAAAAACGCCCTCATAATCTCTTCATCACGGAAAAGCGCCTTGTACAGATGAAGAGTAAAGCCGTTCCAGTTGCCTATGATGCGTGTATCCGTAAAGCTGAAAATTATCAGCACAATTATCGGGGCATACATCAAAAGCAAAAGAATGTAAACATAGAATTTACACAAAAAGGAAGTAAGGGAGAATTTTTTCTCGTTTTTCATTACCATATTCCCCCTTTCGGATTTTCGGAAGCATCTGTTCCTGCAAAGAACATTCCGCCCAAAATAAACACAAGCATAATAAGAGCCACAAGGCTGCCCATATGCCACAAGGTCTGGTCAAAATAAAGCTGAATGCTGTTACCAATAAGTGAAATCTTTCTCTCGCCCATAATATCGCTTATAACGAAGCTGCTCATCGTGGGCATAAACACCATTGATGCCGCCGATGCAATACCGGGCATAGACATTGGAATAATTGTCTTTACAAATGTTTCCACCTTGTTTGCACCAAGGTCATACGATGCCTCGATAAGACTTTTGTCAAGCTTTGATATTGTTGTATAAAGCGGAAGAATTACAAACGGAAGGTAGTTATACACCATACCAATCATC
>JAZRPN010000118.1:0-5414 GCA_045649225.1 Clostridia bacterium
GGCATTTGTGTAATTTCCGGATATTTTAAAAGCTGGTCGATTGTTGTTGTGGAACCTGCTCTCCTGCAAGATGCAACCACTGTGCATGGCTTGTGGCTGAGTTTGCCGCCACTTGCATAAAAAAATCTGTCGAGAAAAGAGGTCATCGCACCTGACGCAGCAGCGTAGTGAACGGGCGAGCCGAAAATAACGCCGTCGGCACTTTCTATAAGCTCAAGAGCGTCGTTAACGCAGTCGTTTGTTACGCATTTGCCGTTTTTCTTGCAGTATCCGCAGCCCATACAACCCTTGGTTGTAGTTCCTGCGTGAAAGATTTCGGCCTCTATATTATTTGCCTCAAGCTCGTTTTTAATTACATTGAGAGCGGTGTATGTGCAACCGTCTTTTTTAGGACTTCCGTTAAAGAGAATAACTTTCATCAATATCAGTTCCTTTCTTTTTCTGAATAATTTATGGATTGCAGTTTCCGCACGGAGAATATCCGTAAGAAATTGCTTTTTCTCTGTCTTCGAAAATCACCGAATTTTGCGCATATGGTTTTCCTGAGCAGTCATCACGGTGAAATTTTTTTGATTTTTTATTTCCTACGTAAGTGGTTTTCTTTGCAATGCCTTTTTCTATAAGCTTGCCATCGGCATCGAAAAGGTTTGTGCCATCTGTGGTGATAACGATGTCTCCGACCAAATCAGTTCTGTAAATTTTACAACCGGTATTTTCGAGCCTTTCTACAGCTTCATCATGCGGATGGTCGTAGACGTTTCCCTCCCCGCACGAAATTACAGAAACAGTAGGGCTTACTGCCTCTAAAAACGCACTTTCCGACGAATATCTGCTGCCATGATGACCAACCTGTAAAACCCCTGCAGATAAGTCCTCGCCGTTTTCGAGGAGCTGGCGCTCCACCGCCTTTTCGGCATCGCCCGTGAAGAGCATATTCTGATTTTTATAAGTTATCATAACGCACAGGGAATTGTCGTTGAGATTGGAGTAAGCGGTTCCATCTGTCAGAAACTTAAAAGAAAAATCCTCTGTTTTATACACGCAGTCTGTTTTGGGAAGAGTTACTTCGATATCTTTTTCTATGAGGACATCAAGTAGCTTTTCAAAGAAGTACGAGCCCGACATCTGCTCCGACATAAAAATTTCATCTACGCCGTATTTTTCAATCACTGCAGCGGCAGAGCCGAGATGGTCCTCATGCGGATGCGAGCCGATAAAATAGTCAAGCTCTGTTATTCCAAGCCCGTCAAGATAAGAAAGAATTTTATCCTCGCTTTCACCCGTGCCTGCATCAATCAGCATAGTTGTTTTGTCTGTGCGAATAAGTGTGCAGTCGCCCTGACCGACATCAATAAAATGTAGCTCCAGACCACCGGTCGGGGAGGTGTATTCAGATTGTTGTACGTCGCTTTTCAAAACGTCAGGATCGGGCACACACCCGCTGACTGTTAAGAGTAAAATGATGGAAAGTAAAACCGCAACCGATCTTTTCATAGTTCCTCCGTAAAAAAAGCCTGACGCAACCGTCAGGCCTTTTGAATACTATTCTGAAAAATTTGTTTGCACCAAGTTTGCCAACTCATTGACAGCGGCCTCTTCATCTGAGCCTTCTGCAAGTATTGTAATAAGTGTTCCACGAGTAACTCCTAAAGAAAGTACGCCAAGCAGGCTTTTTGCATTAACCTTGCGTTCTTCTTTGGAAATCCAGACACTCGAAGAAAATTCGTTAGCTTTTTGAATGAAGAATGTTGCCGGCCGTGCGTGTAAACCAACTTGATTCTGCACAACAATCTCTTTTGAATACATAATCCGTAAACTCCTTAGCAAAATTACTATTTATAATAGTATACAGCTTTTTTTTTCATTAGTCAACAAAATTTTTACTGTTTTTTGTTAAAATAAGCCTCCGGAACTGTTCCCACAATAAGCGTTTGGGAGATGGGCATTGTACTGTCTATCTTAACGGTGCTGTAGGCAAGGGGGAGAACTATTGCCATTTCGACATTGACGTTAAGATTAACTGTGTGAAGCGTCTGATTTATACCTGCCTCCTCAAAGGTGTGATATATATCGGCGTTAGCAACTGATATTGGACAAAACCTTACGCTTACCTGAGGGCCTATTCCGGAAAGCAGGTCTATGCCAACAAGGCTTGACACATACAGTTTGTTTTTAATCAGCGAAATTTTGTCAAGCTTGTTGCCGACATCTATACCAAGATCATTTGCAAACCGGTTTATTTTAGTGGTGTTTGAAGAAACGGACGTTATCCTGCCGTGCTCATCTCTGTTTATAAAAACAAGCTCATCATAGGCAAAGAGCTCTTCGAGCATAACATTTTTCACTGCATCGTCCACAACCTGAGACACCACGTTTTTGGCATAGCTTTGTGTTATGGTAACAATTCTCGGACGTAGCGTGGTTGTGAATATATATGCAAAAAGCGTTGTCAGCAGAACTGTAAAAATCAAAACAAGACTGATAACCACTTTTGCTTTCCGCTTTTTTACTATTCTCATAAAAAAACCTCTTCCTTACATTATATGATAAGGGAAGAGGTTTAGTTCAATTTTTTATTTTTGTAACGTAAATCGTATCATCTTTCACAAAAAAGCTTACCTCACAGCCTGCGTATGAAAAGGTATATTCTCTCTCGTCAGCGTGATACGATGGCCTTGGGTCGTTTTCAAGAATTTTTGTAAGGACGCTGATTTTTTCTTCGGGAAGAATTTTTTGAGTTTCTTCCTTATATATAACAGTAAGATTTTTTTCGGGAAGCGCTTCGGTAAAACCGCAAACCGCGTCCGGGCGGCAGTCCGAATATGTAAGATATGGTTTGATATCAAAAATGGGTGTCATATTCATAAGGTCTGCCCCGAAAACCCGAAGTACAATGCCGTGCTCCTTTGTTTTCTCCACACCTCTCAGCTCGACGCACGAAATCCCCAAGGGATTTGGTCGAAACGGTGAACGCGAGGCAAAAACCCCCACTCGCTTGTTCCCTCCAAGTCTTGGCGGCCTTACGGTAGGCTTGTAGGAGTTCTCATTTTCTGAAAAATGCCATATAAGCCACAGATGCGAAAAATCCTCAATACCGCGAAGTGCCTCAGGATTTCGAAACTCTTCCTCAAAAACTATCAAAGATTCTGCCTCAGTGATAAGCCCGCTCTGACGAGGGATGCCGAACTTTTCCGAAAAGTCGTTATATATTTTAGCTATCGGCTTTATTGTCAGCATAACTTTTCTGCCCAGTATACAGCATTGTCAACCCATTTTGCGATGCTTGCATCGACCCATTTTTCGTTTCCGCATTCGGTGATTTTGTTGCCTAAAGCAACACCGTGCGGTCCTTCGGGGTATATATGGAGCTCAAATGGCACCTTGTTTTTTGCATAAGCATCCGCAAGGCAAATCGAGTTTCTTACATTTACCGCCTGGTCAGTTCCCGTGTGCATAATAAATGCAGGGACGGAGTTTTCGTTTACGTGCTTTTCGATACTGCACTTTAAAAGGTCAACCTCGCTCGGAGTTTCGGTGCCGAGCAGATTGTAAAACGAACCAATATGTGAGAAATCCTCAACTCCCGTTACAACGGGGTAGATAAGCATTACGCCCTTGGGCTTGTTGTAGCCAAGCGGCATATCAATTTCCTTATATATATCTTCGTTATCCCAGAACACGCCCAAGCTCCCCGCTAGATGACCGCCTGCAGAAAATCCTGCCGCAAATACATTTTCGGGATCGATGCCATATTCTTCGGCATTGTCTTTTATATGCTTTATAGCTTTGGAAGCCTCAATAAGCTGTTTGGGGAAAACGGCGTCGCTACTACCGCGGACAGAGTAGGTAAGAATAAAAGCCGTGTATCCGTGTGGAATAAAGGCATGAGCAATTGCGTCTCCTTCACGGAGCTTATCAAGGCCGTAATATGCGCCACCGGGGATAATTAAAAGCGCTTTTCTTGCAAGACCTTTCATTTTGTCGGGGATATACGCATCGAGGTAGACATTTTCGTCGTGCTCATCAAGTGGTATTCTCTTTAAAATCATAAAAACACTTCCTTATTATATGCAAACGTATTTTCCTGTTTAGTATAGCACATCAATTTCCATATTTCCATAATTTTTTTAACTTTTGATACTTTTTTTATAATAATAGGAAAAAATTAAAAAAAATGTTGACATGGCATAATAATTATGTTATATTATTCTTACCTTGCCGAGCAGGCTTTTTTTTGCGTGCGAAAAAGGCAGGCAAATTTTTCTCAGGAGGCTTAATTATGAGAGTAAAAATAACATTGTCATGCACAGAGTGCAAGCAGCGTAATTACAATACTATGAAGAATAAGAAAGACGACCCTGACAGACTCGAGATGAACAAGTATTGTCCTTTCTGCCGCAAGCATACCTTGCATAAAGAATCTAAATAATAGAGGGTGGAATAAATGGGAGAAACTGTTAAAAAAGAAGGTATCATAGCTCGTATGGTTAAGTCCATGAAAGCTACCAAGTCAGAGTTCAAAAAGGTTATCTGGCCCACAAAGAAACAGCTTCTGAACAACACAGCGGTTGTAATCGTTGCATTGGTAGTAATCGGGCTCATCATATTTGCGTTTGATTCACTCTTTATGTCGCTCAGCAAACTTATTCTCGGTTAATTTTAGTTTAAAGAGGAAGGGAGCTGGCCTTAAATATTATGAGTGCTGATTTTAAATGGTATGTCGCTCATACATATTCGGGGTACGAAAACAAGGTTAAGGACAGTATTATGAAAACTGTAGAGAATCGCGGTCTCGGCGAGCTTATCGGCGAGGTGTGCATTCCTATGGAAGAATCTGTTGAAACCAACGAAAACGGCGTTAAGAAGATCGTTTCGAGAAAGATTTATCCCGGATACGTATTCGTTAAAATGAAAATGACTGACGAGAGCTGGTACGTTGTCCGCAATACCCGCGGTTGTACAGGCTTTGTTGGACCAGGAAGCAAGCCGGTTCCGCTTTCAGAGGCGGAGGTTGAGCGTCTTGGAGTTGAGGTAACAAAGGTAGATGTCGGCGTTGAGGTCGGCGACACCGTTCGTATTACTGACGGCTCTATGGAAGGCTTCATCGGTGAGGTTCTGGAAATCAATTATGAAAAACGCAAAGTAAGCGTTATGGTAACAATGTTCGGCGGTAGAGAAATGCAGGTAGAGTTTGAATTCTACCAGATTGAACCGCTCGAATAAAAAAGGTTAATAAGTCCGTTTGGCTTATTATAGATGGGAGGGCTATATAGCGTAGCCCGCTAATTACCACATTTTTCTCTAAGGAGGTGCAAACCAATGGCTCAGAAAGTTACAGGTTATATCAAATTGCAAATTCCCGCAGGTAAGGCTACTCCGGCACCGCCGGTTGGTCCCGCTCTCGGTCAGCACGG
>JAZRPN010000119.1:0-9828 GCA_045649225.1 Clostridia bacterium
CCCGTTTTTGCACTTACGCTTACATAGTCTGTATATGAGCCCTCCGGTCTTGGAGAAAGTATTGGTGCGGCATCGCACTTGTTAAACACCGCTATCACCCTTTTAGCCTTGCAACCAAGCTCTTCGATAAGCTTTTCCACCACACGCATCTGCGACTGCATCTCGGGGTTTGAGCTGTCTATAACATGCACCAGGACATCAGCCAGAACGGCCTCATCAAGTGTTGATTTAAACGCCTCAATCAAATGGTGTGGGAGCTTTCTTATAAATCCAACCGTATCGGTAAGCACGGCATTTCGTCCGTCTGAGAGTTCAATTTTTCTTACAGTCGGGTCAAGCGTTGCAAAAAGCATATCCTTAGCAAGCACATCGGCACTTGTAAAGTAGTTAAGAATTGTGCTTTTGCCTGCGTTTGTATATCCCACAAGTGCGGCACAAACCACATTTTCCTTATCACGCCTTGAGCGAAGAAGATTTCTGTGCGAATCAATTTCCTTTAAATCGTCCTCGAGAGCATTTATTCTTCTGTAGATGTGCCTGCGGTCGCTTTCAAGCTTTGTTTCACCGGGGCCACGTGTGCCTATACCGCCGCCAAGACGGGAAAGCTGCCTGCCAGTGCCTATAAGCCTTGGAAGATTATAGCGAAGCTGTGCAAGCTCTACCTGAATTTTACCCTCTTTTGACATTGCTCTTTTTGCAAATATATCAAGAATAAGGCTGCTGCGGTCGATTGTACGGACGCCTGTATAGTTTTCTATGTTACGTATCTGGCTACCGGTAAGCTCGTCATCAAATATGAGTAGATTTGCGTCAAGCGACTGTGCCGCTATCCTGAGTTCTTCAAGCTTTCCCTCACCAAAATAAGTTGCAGTTTCGGGTCGTTCCTTGTTCTGAACAATTTCCCCTACGACCTCTGCCTCGGCGGTACGAGCAAGTTCTCTTAGCTCTGCCATCGACTCCTCGGTTGTGTCTTCAAGCGTATTTAAGCTTCCGGTATGAACACCGCAAAGTATTACTTTTTCGATTTCTTTTTCTGTTTCGTGCAACGGTTTTTCCTCCGTTTCCTATATTTAGCAGTATATATTCTTTCTTTTTAATAATATTAAGTATTAGAATTAAGGGGTGTATTATGCAAAAATTATTATCACTTGCAATTTCTTTTTTGATTTGTTTAATATTTGGTATAGCTGACGTCTGGCCGTGGTTTGCGCTTTCGTTTGTTTTGCTGACATTTCCCGATGTCTCGGACAGCATATGGGAAATACCGCTTGGTGCAATGGCAATTTCGGTCCTGTCAATTTTTTGCCACGACTATACAAGCGTTTTACTGTCCTCTCTTTTAGTTTCAGCATCTGTTATATTTGCAATTTCCAAGCCGCAAAAGCTTTTTATTTTTTATCCGCTTGCCGCCACAGCACTGTTTTTATTTCCTACCGACGAGAGCATTGTCTACGCAATGTCAGCTGCTTTTTGGTGTGCATGCAGGAACATGTTTTTCTTTAAAAATGAGAGTCTATCCTACACAAGTGATTTTCGAAGATAAACCATATCTACGAGCTGAATTCCACTCTCATATATCGGGTGGTCATAGTTATCAACAAAAAAATTGGGGATAACATGCGAGCGCACAAACCCGCACTTTTCGTAAAAAGGCACTGTAAGTGGGCTGTCGCCCGTACCTACCTGCAGGACAGAAAACTTTCCCCTGTAGTTTTCGACAACGAAATTAATCATTCTTTTGCCGTAGCCCTTTCCCTGCTTTTCGGGTGCAACTGCGATATTTTTAATTTCAAGCACGCCGTCGCCTTCGTCTGTTACAACGCACTCTGCCACTACCTCGCCATCATCTTCAAGGGCAAACATTGTACCTCTTTCAAGGTATTTGTCAACCATATCCTCTTGTTCATCAGCAAGCAAAAGCAGTGAGAGATGCTGTTTTTTGTTTTGAGTTACTTCGATTATTTCCATACTGCTTACCTCTTGGAATATGCCTTGATTTTTGAAGTAATTTTGTTTTCAAGCGGACTTACAGCTTTGAAATAAAGAATACCCAAAGGAACAGTTATTAAAACATTCAACCAAAGCGTAATTGCCGCATTATTTACGTACTCGTTAAAGGCAAAACCAACAGTTGTAAAATATAGCAGTTGTACAAGGAAAATATGATAAGTTGCATTGGCAAACGAGAGCGTATGCCCCGACAGTTTGGAATCGGTATATCTTATATGTCCAAATTCACTGACAAACCACATAATCACCGGATACAAGAAAAATGCCGTAACAACGCTTACATCCCGCCATCTGAAAAACACGGTAGGCTTGTATATATCCGTAAACACACAGCATATGACATACGCCAGTCCGAGTATAAACATACTGAGATTGCGTATTTTCTCCCTGTTGAAATCGGAATATTTCATATATACGCCAAAGGCAATATGAGCTGTGAGACGAAATATAAGAAACTTATATAATGTATCATTCATACCAAGCTTTGTCGCCACAACATCATACAAAAGCGTAAAAAGGGCACTCAGCATAACACCCTTGAGCTTATATTTGCGTACAACACTATGTATAATGGGAAACAAAAGCGTAAGCTGAACAAGTATCGCAACATAGTAGCCACCGGGTCTGAACCCGCCCAGGAAAAACCTTACTACGACTTCAGGAAAACTGTAGCTATTGCCCAGTATAAATATTTTGTACAGAAGCGCCAAAGTAAAAATGGGTACAAGCGGCAGGTAAAAGCGTGCAATTCTGGAAGTTAAATTCGGAAAAGTATACCACTCTTTAAAAGGTCGGTCGGACTTATCAAGCGAACCCGACATAAGATATCCGCTCATAATAAGAAAAATGCCCACCGCAAACCTTCTTAAATACAAAATGCTCAGCGCGGCAAATATTGGAAGCAACAAAGAATAAACGCATCTTTTTTTATCCGAACCTGCCTTTAATTCCCTGAAAAAAAGAATTGCAGCAAGCACCAGTAAAAAAGCCGACACACAGTTAAAAAATAAATTATGCTCCGCCATGGTTAAGTTCGAGTAATTTTTCTTATGATGTATCAGTATTACAAATATTGTGGCAGCAATTTTAACAATATCGGGTGCTGCCATTCTTGTTTTTGTTCCCATAGCCAGTATCTCCTGTGAATTAAGCGTTTTCTCCGTCAACTAATTATATATCATATTAACATAAATTGTCAACGACGGCATCAAATTTAAACAAAAGAGGATTTTTGCTTTGGCAAAAACCCTCTTTTGTTCGAATCAAAAATCAAGTATTGACTTGTCGCCGTAAAGCTCT
The DNA here is from genome assembly GCA_045649225.1 of Clostridia bacterium. Classification (GTDB taxonomy): domain Bacteria; phylum Bacillota; class Clostridia; order UMGS1883; family UMGS1883; genus UMGS1883. Next base: position 3,310 of record JAZRPN010000119.1, read on the forward strand.
TCCCAGTCCTTCTCAAAGCCCTCTATTGCGGCTTCTGTCATTGGGTGGGAAATAACGGTTTCAAGTATTTCTCTTGACACTGTTACACTGTGGCATCCAACAGACGCACATCTGTGTACCTGCTCAGCATTTTTAAAGCTTGCTACAAGCACCTTACAGTCATAGCCGTAGTGTGTGAGCTGCTTTACAATTTCCGCTGCAACGTCGCAACCGTCGCCGATAATATTATCCAGACGGTTTACATAGGGTGCTACAAAGCTTGCCCCTGCTGCTGCCGCAAGAAGTGCCTGTGCAGGTGTGAAGATAGCCGTCATCGTAACGCCGATACCCATTTTTTTGAGCTGTTTTGTAGCTTTAAGCCCCTCTTCTCCGATAGGGATTTTGATATAGAGCTTGCCGCTAAGTCTCTCACGCAGGCGCTTCGCCTCTTTGACGATGCCTTCTGCCGTTTTCTGAGTTATCTGCACGTGGAGCATTCTTTCTTCACCGATGATGCTTCTAATTTCACTTAAAAGCGCCCAGAAATCCTTACCCTCGCTTGCTATAATCGTGGGGTTTGTTGTAACGCCCGAAAGCGGGTAGTATTCCTTACAGTGCCTTATGTCTTCTATATTTGCAGTGTCTAAAAGGTATAACATTTAATCGCCTTATCTTTCCTGCTGGAGTGTGTAGTGAACGTCGTAAGCCTTTTCTTCGTCTGTGTACTTGCGGAGAGTGTTGATAACTTCGCCGTTGTTCCACTTTCTGTCGATGTTCTCGTCTGCAACACCCATAACTGTTACGTTAACCTGTCTGCGTCTTGCACGAACGAGATCCCAGTCTACGAGGTAAACGTGTGCGAATTCGCCGCCGTCAAGCTCGCCGTCCTTAATTGTCATAACTTCTGAACGACCGAAGAATACGCTTCTGAGGTGGCCGTCTGTGTTCATTGATGTGAAGTCGCCGGGCTCGTTTACGTATCTGCCGAACTGTGCGTGGATGGGACCCGGATGACGATAGTCGCCCTCGTCTACATAGTCGGGGATCATCTTACGCATAATGTCGAGAAGGTCATGCTGAAGATACTCAAGGTCGAATGAATCGATATCATGTGAGCACTCCTGAACCATTACTGAACATGTTGTGTGGTGAGAAGAAATTGCAACAGTACCGTTCTTAACGCCTGATGCCTTTACAATCTCGATGATTTCTTTTGAAATGTCGTGGAATGTGGGGATCCAACCTCTTGACTGAAGCTCCAATTCCTTCTGGAAAAACTTGAATTCCATAACTAAATACCTCCAAAAATTTTTTTATTTTAATTAATTAATTTACTTATTTAATCTTTCGCCTACGGCACCGCCGGGATGCACGAGGGCAAACTGCTCATTCTGAAAGTCAGTTTCTTCGATGAGCATTGTCTGTAGAACGTGGAATATCACCGCAAGAGAAGTTGAAGATGTTGTTCCCTGACAGTTGTATTTATCCGTTTCACGGTTTACATACTGCTTTAAAACTACATCTGCACTCTGTGCAAGGGGAGATTCCATATTTTCTGTAACGGTGATAATTTTAACACCCTTTTTCTTGCAGATATCAACAAGGACCATAAGCTCCTTTGTTTTACCGCCGCGTGAGGCAAACACCATCACGTCGCCCTCCTGCAAAAACCCCGTTGCGCCGTGGGGACCCTCTGCTGGAGAAATAAACCTTGCGGGTTGCTCGATGCAGCACATAAGGTGCGCAAAATGCTGACAGATAATGCCTGAATGGCCTGAGCCGCTCGTTCCTATTCTCGGAGCGTTTTTGAGAAGCTCAACTGCTTTACCATAGGCATCCTCGTCAAAGTATTTTGCCATTTCGGCAATACACTGGCTCTCTGTTATATAGGCTTGTTTTGCCTGTTCTAAAGCCTCTTTTTTCATAGATAATCAGTCCTCTCTTAAAAGCACAACTCTTCACCCATTTGTGCGATTATAAGCCTGTCATCGTCCTTTGTTACTTCCAATGATAAACCCCAAAGCTTGTATTCGTCAAGCTCTTTTTCGGGAAGATGCAAAAGCACGATTTTCTCTGCACCCGTATTTTTTGCAATTTTCCATCCGCTTTCTGTTATTGTATAAGCGTATGGAACCAGAAAAATATCGGGTTTAGGAAGTTCCGGGTGGCTTTTCCACTCCGCAGGAGATGCATCCCCTGCAATCCACACACACTTGTCCCCCTCTATAACAAAGCTTGAGTGGGAAATATCGTTTTTCCCGATATGACGGGTGGGAAAGGATTTTATCCTTATCCCACTTGCATTTATTTCATCTTCGCACTCCGCCCCATAAATGGGGCGGAGTGTTTTTTCTTTATAAGCTCGGGCAAATTTGCCATCGTAATGGTCTTTATGCGTGTGGGTAAAAAGCACAACGTCGGGTGGGTTTTCGAGTGCTTCCTTGCGGAATGTTTCAAGAGTTTTCTCGTAAGGCGGCAGATGCTCGCAAACGCCGTCTATGAGAATTTTCACACCCATTGACTCAATAAGCACTCCTGCATTTGCCGTGCGTGTGATTTTCAATTATACGCCCTCTTTTGCTCTGCGAAGTGCTTCTGCCTCAGTGCATCCGTTTTCTACAACGTGGCCCGGAAGCGGAACAAGCTTTTCGTGGATTGCATCAACAATCCAGCCTGCCTGCGGGAAGAAGAATTCGTCAAATTCAAAGGGAGGTGTTATCCAGTTGCGTGCACCAACAACTACCGGCGGTGCATCAAGATCGTCAAAGCAAAGCTCTGTGATATTCTTTGCAACATCGTTCATAAATGAGCCACGTGCACAAGCATCTGATACAAGAACAACTCTGCCGGTCTTCTTAACTGATTCAACAATCTTTGTATAATCAAGCGGTACAAGAGAATGGATGTTGATTACATCTGCTTCCATACCATACTTTTCGCTAAGAGTCTTAGCAGCATCCATAGCACGGTAAAGAACTGCTCCGATTGTAAGGATTGTAACATCCTTACCGTCGCGAACCTTGTTTGTATCGCCAAATTCGATTTCGTAACGCTCTGCCGGTACGCCGCCCTCGTGGAACTGCTCACCAACGTCGTAAATTCTCTGGCTTTCAAAGAATACAACCGGGTCAGTACCCTTGAGGGCTGATTCCATAAGACCCTTTGCCTCCCACGGTGTAGCCGGGAAGCATACCTTCAGGCCCGGAATGTGTGCACAAAGAGCTGACCAGTCCTGAGAGTGCTGAGCACCGTACTTAGAACCTACAGAAACACGCAGAACAACGGGCATCTTAAGGATACCTGCGCTCATTGCCTGCCATTTTGACATCTGGTTAAAGATTTCGTCGCCTGCACAACCGATAAAGTCAGCGTACATAAGCTCAACGAGTGCACGTCCGCCTGAAAGTGCGTAACCTACTGCTGTACCAACGATAGCTGCTTCAGCAATGGGAGAGTTAAAGAGTCTGCAGTGCGGGAATGCATCCATCATACCACGGTAAACTGCGAACGCACCACCCCAGTCACGGCAGTCTTCACCGTATGCGATAAGGGTCGGATCTTCGTAGAAGCGGTCGTAGATAACCTCGCTCATAGCATCACGAAGGTTAAAGAGCTTCATCTTTGAAACGGGCTTGCCGTCAACGATGGGAGCACGCTCTTTTTCCTTGAGCTTCTTATATGCGGGAACCTCAGCAAGAGGCATATTAACCTCAGGCTCACGGTCGTCAAACTTTTCAACCTTTTCGTTTGAGAACATCATACGTTCAACAACTGCAGGGTCTTTCTTAAAGTCAACATAGGGGCTTATTTCAGGATCTGATGCAGCCTTGCAGATAAGAGTCATACGCTCTGCTGTTTCAGCAAGGATAGCTTCAAGGTCGCTGTCGCCTGTAACGCCGGCATCAACAAGACCCTGACGATATGTAATAATCGGGTCGATTGCCTGCCAAGCTTCGATTTCCTCTTTGGTACGATATGCGTTCTGGTCAGATACTGAGTGACCACTATAGCGGTATGTAAGAGTATCGAGCATAACGGGACCCTCGCCCTTACGAAGAATTTCAAGCTTGCGCTCCATAGCATCAATAACTGCAAGCGGATTGAAGCCGTTAATTCTTTCAGCATGGAACTGAGTCGGGCTAACACCTGAGCCGATACGAGCAAGCATATCGTAACCCATTGTTTCGCCTCTTGTCTGGTCGCCCATACCGTAGGAGTTGTTAAATACGTTGTAAAGGATAGGCATACCGCCGTTATGGCTTTCCCACAAGGTGTGGAACTGATCCATTGCAGCAAAGTTCATAGCCTCCCAAACAGGACCACGAGCCATTGAGCCGTCGCCTGAGTTACAAACAACGATACCCTGCTTACCGTTAACCTTTTTAAAGAGTGCAGCACCTGTTGCGATAGCAGCACTGCCGCCAACGATAGCGTTGTTGGGATAAATACCAAAGGGCAGGAAGAATGCGTGCATTGAGCCGCCCATACCCTTATGGAAGCCTGTTTCACGGGCAAAAATTTCAGAAAGTGTTCCGTAAAGAATGAAGCGGATAGCAAGCTCCTTAACATCCTTAACGGGGCCGAGCTTTTCAGTTGCACGAAGAGCACTACCACCGAGGAAGCCTTCCATAATTGTCATAAGGTCCTGCTCGCTTAATTTATGTATGCAGGAAAGTGCCTTAGCAAGAATTTCAGAGTGGCTACGGTGTGAGCCGAATGAAAAGTCATTCTGGTCAAGAAGATAAGCCTGACCAACTGCCGCTGCCTCCTGACCTACTGAAAGGTGAGCGGGGCCGGGATAGGTTGTTTCGATTCCGTTATATACACCCTGAGTCTTTATGAGGCTGAGCATTGACTCGAACTCACGAAGAACGGTGATATCACGGTAGATACGAACAAGGTCATCGTCAGAAAAACGCTTGCGCTCTTCCTTGATTGTCTTGTTGTACACGTTTACGGGAATGTCGTTAAAGGTTATTTTACCGGGAGCTAAGGTCTCGACCGGATCTACAAATAAACTCTTAGGCATTTTTAATTCCTCCTTTTATATATGAAAAATTGCTTCTCTAATAATTTCAGCCACAGTAGGATGCGGGAACACCAGTTTTTGCAAACGACTTGGTGTGAGCTCGGTATCTACCATCATTGTTGCTGTCATAATAATTTCCGATGCGTAGGAGCCTACCATATGGCATCCTACAAGACGATTTTTATCAGTATCAACCACAATTTTGATAAAGCCCTTGCCGCCCTCTGTCTCTGCAAGATATCTGCCTGCATAAGACATCGGAAGCTTAACTTCCTTTACCTTCATACCTTTTTCTTCTGCGGCTTCTTTGCTAAGGCCTACGCTTGCAACCTCAGGGTCAGTGTAAATAACGGAAGGAATTACGTCATAACGCATTTCGTCCTTTTTACCAACCATGTGATTTACTGCAACCTCTGCCTCACGATACGCCGTGTGTGCAAGCATAAGCTTGCCGTTACAGTCGCCGATTGCATAAACGCCACTAACGTTTGTGCAAAGATGGCGGTCTGTCTTTATTGCTGCTCTGTCCATTTCAACATTAAGGCTTTCGATACCGATGCCTGCAGTTGATGGCTTACGGCCTGCGGAAAGAAGTACCTTGTCGCACTTAATCTCTTTCTTTTCGCCGTTTTCTTCGTATATTACGCTATCCTTTTTAACCTCAAGCACTTTGCAGGAAAGCTTAAATTCCATACCCTTCTTTACAAAGGCATCTGTAAGCACCTTGCAGATTTCTGCATCTGTTGCACCTGCAATCTTGGGCATCATTTCGATAACTGTTACCTTTGTGCCGACGCTTGCAAAATAGTAAGCCATTTCAAGACCGATAACGCCGCCGCCGATAACCACAAGTTCCTTGGGAAGAGTCTTTTCGTCAAGAACTTCACGGTTTGTTACAACAAATCCGCTCTCTAAACCTTCCTTAAGACCCGGCACCGGGGGAACAAAGGTTTCCGAACCCGTTGCGATTGCAATTCTTTTACCTGCGTAAGAAACGCCATCAGCTTCAACGATGAAGCCGTCAGCTTCCTTACCTTTTATTACTGCATTACTGCTTATAACAGTAACCTTATTTGCTTTCATTGTGGCACCAACGCCTGAAACAAGCGTCTTTACAACCTTGTCTTTTCTTTCAACAACCTTTGCGTGGTCGTATTTTACACCCTCTGTTGTTACGCCAAAAGCTTCGCTTTCCTTTGCGTGGCGATACATTTTAGAAGAGTTAAGAAAAGTTTTGGTCGGGATACAACCCTCGTTAAGACAAGTTCCGCCGAGTGCCTTTTTTTCAAAAACGGCAACCTTTAAGCCATTTTGTGCAGCACGCTCAGCACAGAGATAACCGCCGGGGCCGCCGCCTACAACCAATAAAACAAAAATTTCCATTATTCATACCTCACTTTGCAAGTAATGTTGTGAAGTTCTCAAGCGCGCTTCCGAGCTCTTTCTGGAAACGAGCCGCAGGGCTACCGTCTACTGCACGGTGGTCATATGTAAGGCTAAGACCCATTGCA
>JAZRPN010000120.1:0-5310 GCA_045649225.1 Clostridia bacterium
AGGTGTTAAAGCTCTTGTTGAGTTTATGAAAGATTTTGAAAACAAAAATAAATAAGGAATGATTGACTATGTTTAAAATAAGAACATTAAACGAAATTTCTCCGTTTGGCCTTGAAAAATTTGATAAAGCAAACTACGAAATTTCTTCTGATTTTGAAAATCCGGATGCTATAATTCTCCGCAGCTTTAAAATGCACGATATGGAACTTCCGTCATCTCTTAAAGCTGTTGCAAGAGCAGGAGCAGGTGTTAACAACATCCCGATTGACAAATGCTCTGAAAAAGGTATTGTAGTGTTCAATACACCGGGTGCCAACGCAAATGCCGTTAAAGAACTTGCACTTGCCGCACTCCTCTTCTCCTCCAGAAACATTTTTGGTGGAATTGAGTGGGCAAAATCTCTTGATGGCAAAGGCGATGAAATTCCGGGGCTTACAGAAAAAGGCAAAAGCTCTTTCGCGGGTCCTGAAATCAAAGGCAAAAAGCTTGGTGTTATAGGTCTTGGTGCAATCGGTGTTATGGTTGCAAACTCCGCTTACCATCTTGGTATGGACGTTGTTGGTTACGACCCGTACATTTCTATTGATGCTGCATGGAGCATTTCAAGACACGTTGAAAAAGTAACTGACCTTAATGAGCTTGTTGCAAAATGTGATTATATTTCTCTTCACGTGCCGCTTAACGACGCTACAAGAGGAATGATAGGCGCTGACCTTATTGCTAATATGAAACCTGGTATGAGAGTTCTTAACTTCTCCAGAGGCGAGCTTGTTGATGACAATGCAATGCGCACAGCACTTGACGAAGGAAAAGTTGCTTCTTATGTAACAGACTTTCCGAACAAAGAAGTTCTTACAATGAAAAATGCGGTTGTTGTTCCCCACCTTGGAGCTTCAACACCCGAATCTGAAGATAACTGTGCAGTAATGGCTGCGGCGCAGCTTAAAGATTATCTTGAAAACGGTAATGTTAAAAATTCCGTTAACTTCCCTGAATGTGTAATGCCACGTTCGGCTAAAAACAGAATTGTTATTGCACACAAGAATGTTCAGAATATGATAAGCACATTTACAACTGAACTTGCTGCTGCAAATATCAATATCGAAAACTTACTTAATAAATCCAAAAAGGATCTGGCAATAACTCTTATTGATACAGATAATGATATTCCGGCAGATGCAGTAGCTACACTTGAAGCAACAGAAAATGTTCTTCACGTTACTGTTTTAAACTAAGGAGTAAAGTACAATGAAAAAGCTTTGCAAATCAACTACTGATAAAAAGATTTGCGGTGTTTGCGGCGGGTTTGCCGAATATCTTAATATGGATCCAACCATCGTCCGTATAATATACGCAATTATTACAGTATGCAGTTTTGGTACAGCTGTTTTGGTTTATTTCCTTGCGGCACTTATTATGCCAACTGCAGAGTAAGAACCCCATCCAACAACGTAATCAAAGATTACTGTTGGGTCCCGGGAACCTTGTTGTATTTTACAAAAATTAAAGATAAAGACCATCCAACCGGATGGTCTTTTTTTATATTTCTTTTCGCTCAAAAAAAAGCTTCTTTGGCAAGCCAAAGAAGCTTTAATTTTTAAGTAATTAGCCTTTAACGCCGGCTGAGGCAAGACCCTGTACAAAGTATTTCTGCAAGAATGCATAAATAACAATTGACGGAATCATCATTATAACAGATGAAGCCATAAGAACTTCCTGTCTGTGCTGGTATTTACCTTTTGCATAAAGCAAACCTACTGCAAGGTTGTATTTAGATTTGGATGTGATATAGATGAGTGGTTTCATCATATCGTTCCATTCACTACTGAAGGTGTTAAGAACAACAACGGCAAGAATAGCTTTTGCAAGTGGCAGATATATTCTGAGGAATATATATACCGGATTACATCCATCTATAAGAGCAGCATCATAAAAGTCACCAGGAAGTGATTTGAAGTTCTGTCTTATAAGGTATACGCTAAATACTGTTCCAAAGAAGTAAGGTGCAAGAATTGGTACATATGTATCAAGGAAACCAAGATTTTTCCACATTACAAATGTAGGAACCTGTGAACCTGCAACAGGAATAACGATAAGTGCAAGCACAACGCCTGTTACGATTCTAACCATTTTATTATCGTATCTTGAAAGACCGAAAGCTGCAAATGCAGAAGAAATCGGATGAGCCACACAAGCAATACCCGTAAGGATAAAGCTGTTCTTGATGTATACAGCAAAGTTAAGTTCATTCATGGCAACAGCATAGTTGCTCCAATAGTAAGGAGCCACAAAGAACTGCGGCGGATATGTAAGCGACTGTCCTCGTCCTACAAGTGATGATGAGATAGCCCATAAAAATGGAATAATCATCATTACACAACCAGCTGCAAGAAGCAACGTTGAAATGGTTTTCTTGATAATTTCTTTTATTAAATTTTTTGTTCTTCTATTCATAGTGCACCCACTTTTCTTCGGATTTTTTCTGAATAATAGTCAGAATTCCGACAATAGCAAAGGTAATCCAACTCATAGCTGCACCAAGACCAACTTTGTTGAATACAAATTCATATTCGTAGTGCAAAACAGCCGGAACGGTAAGGTTTTCGTTAACACCATAACCACCGCCAAGCATTGTATAGAAAGAGTCGAATACACCAACAGCGTTTTTAACACTGAGAAGAAGAAGCAGGAATATCATAGGTGTAAGGAGCGGCATCTTAATTTTAAAGAATTTTGAAATCGGTCCTGCACCGTCAATATCTGCCGCCTCAAGTACGTCTGAACTGATGTTCTGCATTGACGCAAGCATATAAATTGTTTGCGAACCAACACCCTTCCATATACTGATTGCCGACAGCGAGGTTACAACAACAAACCAGTTTGAACTATTTATAAATTCGGAACGAAGTCCAAAGAAACCAAGGAAATAGTTAATCGGACCGTATGCCGGATTATAAAGTACTGTAAATACTGTACATGCTGCTACCCACGGAGTAAGTGCGGGCAAATAGTATATAACACGCCAGAAGCCAATTGTTTTAAGTTTCTGGTTAAGTGCTGTTGCAAAAATTATTGCAAGGAAAATCTGTACCGGAATGTATGTAAGTGCAAAAGCAAATGCATTACGGTAAGCTTTCCAAAGTGCCGGGTCGGGAAGAAGTTTTGCAAAGTTTGCAAGACCAACCCACTTCGGCGGATTGAAAATATTATAATCACAAAATGCGTAGTACACTGAGAATATCATCGGATAAACGGTGAATACCAGCATACCTATAATGAAGGGTGTAAGAAACAGCCAACTCCATCTTGCATGTCTTTTACTCATTTACTAACACCCTTTTCTTACTGAGCTAATATTTTTGCGTTTGCCTCATCAAGAACTACCTGAACATCATTATGTGTTTCTGCAAGAATCTGCTCAAACGTTCTTTTCGGAGTATCACTTACATATTCAGCATAAGCTTTGTCAATAATTGTTCTCCATTCTTTCCAGCCAGGGCCTTCAGAAAGTGTATGACCTCTCTGGTCGATACCATCGATGATACCTTTGATGTTAGCAGGTTTTGTTTCACCCATTACATCATAAGCAGATTTTCTGATCGGGAAACCACCATAATTGTATTTGCTGAAGATAGCCTGTGACTCTTCATTGTAATAGTATTTAATGAAGTCCCAAGCAGCATCTTTAGATGTCTGGTCAGCTTTTGCGTAGATTGCCCACATATTAGGAACGTATACGCAGTTGTTGCTTCCGCCCGGTCCTACAGGTGCAACCTGAACATCATAGTTGAGGTCAGGAGCATTTTCGTTGAATGTATTCATGTTAGCAGCAACGCCAAGCATCATAGCAATTTTTCCCTGCCACCAGTTCGGGTAAAGCTGTGCGAAGTCACGGTCAGGCATAATTTTCATATCATATTTCCATGTGCGGTATACATCCCAAACTGCTTTAACTTCAGGTGTGTTAATCTGAGCTTTTGTGAAGTCAGCGTTTACAGGTTCAAGACCGTGTGCAAGCATCATCGGAAGCCAGCCTACAGTAATGTTTGTTGACCATGAAAGACCAAAGAAGTCGTTTTTACCGTCGCCATTTTCGTCGTAAGAGAGCTGCTGTGCTTTAGAAATCATATCATCCCATGTCCAGTCAGCTGTCGGATATGCTACACCTTTTTTATCAAACAAATCTTTGTTGTAGTAAATCATTGTAGCGTTGAGAGCGTGAGGAACACCCCAAATGTGACCATCTTTATCTGTTCCTGCAAGAATAGCTGAAACATAGTCTTCAACATTGAGGTCTCTTTCGATTAATGGTTTAAGGTCTTCGTTTGCTCCGGAATAACCGGCGTCAGCAACATAACCTGAGTCCATAAGATAGAGCGAAGGAGCTGTACCTGATGCAATACCGAGGTTAAGTTTTGTCTGGAATTCACCCCAAGGAGTGTCATCAATTTCGATGTTATACTTGTTGCCATATTCAGCCATAAAGCCGTCAATGATTTCCTGCGGTGTAAGATTGGATCCGTTTGGCATACCAAGTTTAACTGTGCTTGTTGAAGCAGTGTTGTTGTTACATCCTGTTACTGCGAAAAGCATAAGAACTGCAAGGATTAAACATAATGCTTTTTTCATTTTTCTTGTCTCCTTTATTAAAAATTTTTATATCACATAAAGACTTTTAGTCCTATATATGCTTAATAATTTTGTAAAAAGGGGGAAATTCTCCCCCTTTTTACAAGGGACATACCTTAAAAATTAGTCAATCCAAATAATAGTCTGTCTTTCAAAATCGAAGAAAATCATATCCCCGTCTGACAGGTCAGCTTTTGTGATAAATGATATTTTCTTAGTTTCCGTATCATATTTAAAGCATGCTGCACCAGAAACTATAGGCAAAACTCTCTCTGTAGACAGCGGTGTCATAATAATAGCATTCTTAGCAACTCTGTCTATAGTGGCATATGCTAAATAGTCACCGTTATACAAGTCAACAGGTCCTGTAGGAGGCACAAGATCTGTCTTATCTAATTCCATACTTTCTGCAGGAGCGTTACCCGCACGGAACAACAAGTTGATTCTGTCAAGTTTTCCTCTCTGATTATATCCGTATGAAATATAGTCACCTACTTTAAGAGCAGATGTTTCAAGTTCCGCTTTAAGGCTACCGTTTTCAAGGTTTGCCTCGTCCTCATTTTCCAAATCGGTAATTGTTGTAGTGGTTGTTTTAACCTTTATGTCTGCTTCAAAATCCATTGTAACTTCTTTTCCGGCGTTATTCAGAAGAGTAATTCTTGTTACTTCTTCTTCGTCGTC
>JAZRPN010000121.1:0-10475 GCA_045649225.1 Clostridia bacterium
AATTTGTGCGGAACGCTTTTTCACGTAGACTGCGACTTTCTGGAGGAGCTTGCCCCGCATATATTAGAGCATCACCGCTTTGTTGTGGATAACCACAGAACTGTGGTTTATGGAACGTGCGAAAAGTGTCTGGAGGCAAAAACCAATGGATAAAATCTTAAGTGTAAAAAATCTTGCTATTGATTATGACGGCAAAAAAATAGCAGAAAACATAAGCTTTGACGTTGAAGAGGGCGACTTTCTCGTAATTTTCGGCGAAAACGGAAGTGGCAAGACATCTGTTATCAAGTCGCTTCTTGGAATAAAATCAAACCGTGAGGGAAGTATCGAGTTTTTATCAGGACTTCGGGAAAATGAGATTGGCTATCTTCCTCAGATTGCCGACAATCAGAAAAACTTCCCCGCATCTGTAAGAGAGGTAGTGCTTTCGGGCTGCCTTAACAAAATGGGGGCGTTTCCCTTTTACAGAAAAAAAGAAAAATCACGTGCTGAAAATGCCATGGAGATGCTTGGTATAAAAAACCTTAAAAAAGAGAGCTTTGGATCTCTTTCGGGCGGGCAAAAACAAAGAGTGTTGCTTGCGAGGGCGCTTTGTGCAACAAGCCGTCTTATTTTGCTGGACGAGCCTGTTTCAGGGCTTGACCCGTACGCTACTGCAGATTTTTACGAGATGATTTGCAAAATAAATCAAAGCGGAATTGCCGTTGTTATGGTATCGCACGATATTCACAGTTCGCTCTCCGTTGCAAAGCACGTGCTTGAGCTTGGAAGCAAGGAAATTTTCTATGGGACTCCCCTGGAGTATGAAACTAAAACGCTTAGGGAGGGATAATTATGCAGGCACTTACAACTTTATTTTCATATTCATTTATCCTCCGGGCAGTTATAGTAGGCGTTTTGGTGAGCCTTTGCTCATCCGTTCTGGGCGTAAGCCTTGTACTTAAGCGCTACAGTATGATAGGAGATGGCCTGAGCCACGTTTCATTCGGAGCACTGGCGGTTGCGGCGGCACTTAATGCCGCGCCACTTGCAGTTTCTATCCCGATTGTTGTTATAGCGGCATTTGTACTGCTGAGAATAACGGAAAACAGCTCAATAAACGGCGATTCGGCAATCGCAATATTTTCATCGGCATCGCTTGCGGCGGGTATTATCATCACAAGTATGACAACGGGCATTACATCTGATGTATGTAACTATATGTTTGGCAGTGTGCTTGCAATGAGCAGAACCGATGTTTTCATAAGCGTTGTGCTTTCAATTGTTGTGCTTTTGGTATATCTTGCCTTTTACAACAGGATTTTTGCCATTACCTTTGATGAGGGCTTTTCGAGGGCAACGGGCGTGCGTGTTAATTTTTACAACAGCGTTATTGCGGTGCTTACGGCGCTTGTCATTGTTCTCGGGATGCGTATAATGGGTGCTCTTTTAATATCTAGCCTCATTATTTTTCCTGCTCTCAGTGCAATGCGTGTTTGCAGATTCTTCAAAGGGGTTATAATTATTTCAGCCGTCATCAGTGCAATATGCTTTTTTGCGGGTATTATTATATCGTATTTTCTTGAAGTTCCCGTGGGGGCAAGCGTTGTTATGACTAACCTTATTACGTTTATCGTTTTTACTTGCATTTCAAAAGCTAACAAACGGTAAAAATTAAATTAAGGGCTTGTAAAACAATGGAAACTATAGTATAATACACATTGTTATAGTTGTAAGGAGATGTTTTACTTTGAAAAGGCACAGGCAATCTGTTGAAAGTAATCTTAATATTTGGTTGTATATCGCTTTTGGACTGCTTGTTTTGGTATGCTTTCTTTTCATAGGCTTTAAGCTTATCTGGAAAACTGAGCCTGACCTCAGGATTTCTTATGCAAGCACAGAGTATATGAACACGCAAACCTTTAATGACACAATAGGAGAGGTTGAACTTCTTTTGCGCGATGCTAACGGCGATGGCAATCAAAAGGCAGGCGTTGAGGCTTATTACAGCAAGGACAACGCTGAGGTTTTGAAAAAGCTTGAGCAGTATATTGCGTCCGACAGCTATGATATTTATATCTCAACAAAGGAAGCGTTTGAGGCAGTAAAAGATAAGTCAGTTTTTGCAGACAGCAGCAGGTATTATATCATCGGCACCTACGGAAATGACGTGCTTGAGGATGAAAACGGCCGTGTGTATGCGGTTTCCTTAAAAGATAATACCCTGGCAGAGTATTTTGGAATCCTCAGCAACGAAAATCTTTTCATTGCAGCAGCAGTGGACTCGGGTGAGACGACGACATTTCGTAAGAACGGTATGAACATATCGGGATATATTATTGAGAGTAAAAATAAATACAAAATAAATTAGGAAGGAAGATTTTTATGTTAACAGCATTTGCAACAGAAACAACAGATGCAGCACAGACAGCGGGCGGAGGCCTTGGTATGATAATTTACCTTGTGGTAATGGTAGCAATATTCTATTTTATTCTTATCAGACCTCAGAAAAAACGCCAGAAGCAAATGGCAAATATGCTTGATGCTCTTCAGGTAAATGATGAGGTTGTTACTGCAGGTGGTATTGTTGGTAAGGTTGTTACCATCAAGGAAGACACTGTAACAATTGAAACAGGCGCTGACAGAACAAAAATCACATTTGAGAAAAGTGCTATCAGCAGAGTAAACACAATCCACGAATAATTAAAAGCACCCCCGAATAGATAATTAAGGGGGTGCTTTTTTATGAGCAATATTTTAAAGAAAATGGCAGTTTCAATATTTATTTCGCTTGTAGTTACGCTTGTTGTTACTGCCGCTTTTTCTCTTGCACTGCCGCATATTGGGGCGGCGGATAAAATATCGGACATTTTAGGGTGGGCTCTGCGTATCTTTTCGTGCTCGCTTGCGGCGTTTTTGTGTGCGAGGGGAAGTAAAAGCAGAGGATTTATTACCGGTGCGATAGCAGGGCTTTTATACGCAATTGTACTTTTTGCGTTAAACGGGGCAGCGTCCGGGCAGATTATGCCTGTAATGCAGGCAATAAAGAATTTGTCGGTGTGCGTGCTTTGCGGTGCAATAGGCGGGATTTTAGGCATAAATATTTGATTTTTCTATTGACTACAGAGCGAAATTTTACTATAATATTAATGTTAGACAAATAACAGAGGAGGAACACAAATGAGAGCAAAAAGTGTAATTTCATTCTTGCTGGTGCTTGTTCTTATCGTTGCATTTGCTTATGTTGCAGCGTTTGATGTTAAGATTGGCAATATTGAAATTCCCAGTACCTTTGATAAAGAAAAAGGTATAAAGCAGGGTCTTGACCTTGTTGGTGGTTCAATCATTGTATTTGAGCCCGATGTAAAAGATTTAAGTAAGGTAACAGAAAAGGAAATGAATGCTGCCGAAAGCGTTATCCGTGCAAGACTTGATGCTTCAGGTAACCAGGAGGCAACAATTTCACGTCAGGGCGATACAGGTCTTCGTGTGGAAATTCCAAACATCGACGATCCGCAGCAGGCAGTTGAAATGATTGGTACAACAGCAAAGCTTGAATTTTTGGATGCCGACAATAACGTTATTATGGACGGCTCTGATAAATATGTTAAAAATGCAGTTGACCAGTACGGCGTTGTAAGCGAGGCAGGCGTAAACGAGTACCATGTAGTACTTTCTTTCACAAAAGAAGGTCAGAAGAAGTTTAAAGAAGCTACAGAATATGCAGTTAACAATGCTTCTGCAAACAAAAACTTTATCAGCATCGCACTCGACGGCAAAATTCAGATGAGCCCGAGCGTTAACGAAGTAATCGATAGCGAAAGCTGCATTATCACAGGCGGATATACCGCTCAGGATGCTAAGGACACTGCAGACCTCATCAGCTCAGGTCAGCTTCCGTTCTCACTTAAGGATGCTGAGCTCAGAAGCGTTGGACCCACACTCGGTTCAAAGGCTCTTTCAACATCTCTTATGGCTGCATTGATCGGTATTATTCTTGTAATGCTCTTTATGCTTATTGTATACCGTTTGCCCGGTCTTGTTGCAAATATTTCGCTTATTGCGTATATCTCACTTGTAACACTTATTATGGCGGGCTTCTTCTTCACAGATTTCCGCGTTACACTTACCCTTCCGGGTATTGCCGGTGTAATCCTTTCTATAGGTATGGCGGTTGACGCTAACGTTGTTATCTTTGAAAGAATTAAGGAAGAGCTTCGCAGTGGCAAGAGCGTAGGCGCATCGGTTGATTCAGGCTTTAAGCGTGCAATCACATCGGTTATCGACTCTAATATTACAACAATTATTGCTTCAGTTGTACTTTATCTCTTCGGTACAGGTACAGTTAAGGGCTTTGCTTTGACACTCTTCATCGGTGTTGTTGTAAGTATGTTTACTGCAGTAACACTTACAAAGTTCTTGCTTAAGCAGATTGTAGGCTTTAATATTAAGAATCCCGTACTTTACGGATTGTCAAAAAGGAGGGGTAACTGATGTTTTCACCAACAGCTAAAAGAAAAGTATTTTTCACAATTTCTGCAATTTTGGTTGCTATCAGTATTATTTTCCTTATAATTAACGGCCTTAATTTCGGTATTGACTTTACCGGTGGTACAACACTTCAGTTCGACCTCGGCAAAACAAAGTATACCGCAGCGGTAGAAAACGAGCTTCGTGATATCGTTAAAAAAGAGGCAGAGGTTAAGGATATCACCATTCAGAAGATTGGTGACAACGGTGCTTCAATCAAAACAGCTGAGCTTTCTAACGAAAAGACAGACGCTATCATTGAAGCCGTAAAGGCAAAGTATGGTCTTGAGCAGAAGGCCGTGCTTGCAAACGAAAAGGTTAGCGGTACAGTAAGCGGTCGTCTTATCGGCGATTCATTCAAGGCGATACTCCTTGCAGTTATCCTTATGCTTATCTATATTTCTATCCGTTTCGACTTCCAGTCTGGTACATGTGCAGTGCTTGCTCTTGTACATGATATAATGATCATGCTTGGTTTTTATGCAATTTTCGGTCTTACTGTAAACACAGGCTTTATTGCGGCAGTGCTTACAATTTTGGGTTACTCAATCAATGCTACAATCATTGTATTTGACCGTGTTCGTGAAAACAGACGTACTATGAAAAAAGCTACAAGTAACGACATTGCAGACGATGCTATCAGACATTCATATTTCCGTGCAATCAACTCATCAATAACAACACTTCTTACAATTGGTGTTCTTTACATTATGGGTGTTGATTCAATCAAGGAATTTGCACTTCCCATCATCGTGGGTGTTGTTGCAGGTACCTATTCTTCACTTTTCATCGCAGCACCTTTCTGGGCTTGGTGGAAAAATCCTGCAAAGAAAAAAGCCTGACATAAAAGTAAATAAGGTGAATAAAATACCACTGTGAAAACCACAGTGGTATTTTTATTTTGGAGGGAAGCTATGAAAAGGCTGATTTCTCTTTTTTGCGTCATTGTATTTCTTACGGGGTGTACGCGCTCAATCCCGACGGGCAGCGATAGTAGTGTGAGTAATTTATCAGACCGTGTATGCGGTTGGGGGCTTCGCCGTACAGACGACAGACCCGAATTTACAGAGGAGCAAATCTCCCTGATGGAAAAATATAACTGCATTTATATGGGGGAAGAAAATGATAAGTCGCTTTATCTCACGTTTGATGAGGGGTACGAAAACGGCTACACTTCAATAATTTTGGATGTGCTTCGTCAAAAAGGTGTGCCTGCCACGTTTTTTGTTACTGCGGCGTATGTAAAAAGCGAGCCTGAACTTGTAAAGCGCATGGCAAAAGAGGGGCATATTGTTGGCAATCACACTGCAAACCACCCTTGTGTGCCGACGCTTTCGGAAAACGAAATCAAAAACGAGCTCGAAGAGCTTGACCGCCTTGTTTACGGAGTGATTAAAAAGAACTGCAAATATTTTCGTCCGCCTAAAGGAGAATACAGCGAAAAAAGCCTTGAAGTAACGCACGCGCTCGGATATATAAATACGTTTTGGTCGTTTGCCTATGTTGATTGGGACGACAAGGTAAATACAATCGATGCAAAACAAAAAATTGTTGAAAACCTGCATGATGGAGAAGTGCTTCTTCTTCATGCAACATCAAAAGCAAACGCCGATTGCCTGGCAGATGTAATCGATATCGCACGAAAAGAGGGTTACGTTTTCAGAAGCCTTGATGAATATAAAAGCAAATATTTGAAAACATAAATGTACGGATTATGTTTTGGGAGGAAAACAAATGAAAATAGCAAAAAAAGTATTTTTATGTTTTATTGCGACGGTGTTTTCTGCTGTGCTTTTGTATGCAGATATGATTTTTGCATTTCCGTCTGAGATAGTAATGTTCAGCGGTCAAAACCATAATCTCAATATGGGGGCGGGCGTAAAAATCAGTCAGCTTCCCGAAATGGAATGTATCGAAAACGAGGAAAATGTCATCCCGCTGAAAGACGGTGAGTACGATGCAACGCTAAACGTAGGCGGGACAATTCCTTTCAAAAAAATAAAAATAAAGGTTACACAGGGCCAATCAGTCTATGCTTCGGGTCAGCTTATCGGAATGCGTATCTACAACAACGGTCTTATTGTAACCGAAACAAAAAATATAAAAACACAAAGCGGAAAAAACATATCTCCCGCAGAAGAAGCAGGAATAATGGCAGGGGACGTAATTGTCAAAATAAACGGCGTTTTCCCTCAAAGCAGTGAGGAGGTAGCGGGGCTTCTTAAGGAGGATGAAAACTTAGTCGAACTGATGCGTTCCCACAGGAAGAGAACGGTTGTAGTTACACCCGAGCGTGAAAACGAAGAAAGCCCTCTTTTGCTCGGCCTGATGGTAAGGGACAGTACGGCGGGCGTAGGAACAGTAACATATTATGACGACGAAAACTTAAGCTACGGGGCGCTGGGGCATGGGATAAGCGACTCCGACACCGGTGTTTTGTTCGACGTGCAAAAGGGCACGGTTGAAAAAAGCCGTGTTGTTTCGGTAAAGAAAGGTGAAAGAGGTGCCCCCGGTGAAATTTGCGGAAGCTTTGGTACCAGCGATGGAATATCAGGGACAGTAGACAAAAACTGCGATTGCGGAATTTTCGGCAGACTAACGAGCAACCACAATTTTTCAGGTAAGCTTTACCCCGTAGGACTAATAAGCCAGATAAATGTGGGCGATGCACAAATTCTTTCAACGGTTGATAGCGAAATAAAAAGCTACAGCATAAAAATTCTTCGTACAATGCCCTTTGGAAACTCCAGCAAAGGAATGATGATAGAAATAACCGATCCCGAACTTCTAAGCAAAACGGGCGGAATTGTGCAGGGGATGTCGGGCAGTCCAATCATCCAAAACGGCAAGCTTATCGGTGCAGTAACACACGTATTTGTTAACGACCCCACGAGGGGTTACGGGATATTTATCGAAAGTATGCTGAAAGAAGCAGGATAGGGCATAGACTTATGTAAATACAATGTATAGACTTATTTGTATTTGATTATAATGCGCTGCTGTGGTAAAATTAAGGAAGAAAACTACGGATGGAGTGCTTTTGATGATTAACGAGGTAATAAAAAAGCTCGATGAGCTTGAAAACAAATATTTTGATGTCTGGGAAAGGGCGGCAAATATCGAAAGCCCGACTAATTTTAAAGAGGGCGTAGACGCTGTCGGAAATTTATTTGCACAGATGGCACAGGAGCGTGGATGGCAGGTAGAAAAGTTAAAGGTGGAGGGTTCAGGCGATGCTATTTGCATAACAATGAATCCCGAAAGCAGTGAAAAACCGCTAAGCCTTTCGGGGCATATCGACACTGTGCATCCCGTTGGCCTTTTTGGTAATCCACCTGCCCACCGTGATGAAGAAAAAATCTACGGACCAGGCGTTACAGACTGTAAGGGCGGTGTTGTTGCTGCTTTTTATGCAATGGATGCACTCTTTAAATGCGGATATAACAAACGCCCGCTTAGGCTTCTTATTCAGAGCGACGAGGAAAATAACAGCCGTACAAGCGGTAAGGCAACAATAAATTATATCTGTGAAAAGGCAAAGGACTCAATCGCTTTCCTAAACCTTGAATCCTACACAAAGGATTTTGTAACACTTGAAAGAAAAGGAATACTCTCCTACACCTTTGAGGTTACGGGAATGGAGGGCCATTCTTCAAGATGTGCTACAGAGGGTGCAAATGCTATTGCCGATGCATCGCACAAAATTATTGAGCTGGAAAAGTTTAAGGATGACGACGGCATTACCTGTAACTGCGGTTTGGTAAATGGCGGCTCTGTTGTAAACACCATTGCGGCAACTGAGCACGTGAAGGGTTGTACCTGCACAGTAACCAAGATAGGTGAGCGCACTTCTATGGAAAAGGTGCAGAGAAACGTTGACCTTATTGAAAAGGTGAACAAAATCTTTGAAAAAAATCAGATACCGACGCTTACCCCGCGAAAACTGCGTGGAGGTTCAGATGGTGCAGATGTATCCACATACGGAATTCCCTGCCTCGACTCTTTGGGAACAAGGGGCGGAGGTTCACACTCGGTAAACGAGTTTGCGTTCTTGTCGTCGCTTAAAGATGCGGCAAAGAGAATAGTAGCAATAGCATATTTTATCTAAAGTAAAGGAACTGTAAAATAGTTTACAGTTCCTTTTGATTTTTGGAAAATATTTGTCGATAAAAATCGACTGGAAATATCTGTAAAATAATTTCCAATATTTTACAAAAATGTCTTGCTTTTATTTCCAAAATATGGTAATATTGTTTTTGAAAAAACAAATTACGGGAGGAAAAATAAATGAAAAGCAAGATTAAACTGTTATTGGTGGACAACAACAACGAACTTTTGTCGCAAATGAGCACATTTTTTAGCCACAAGGAGGATGTGGAGGTTGTAGGCAGGGTAAACAGTGGCCTTGATGCTGCTGAGAAAATAAAAGAATTAAACCCCGATGTGGTGCTGATGGATATTGTCATCCCCGGACTTGACGGGATAGGGCTTTTAAAAAGAATAAACACGATCCCCCACCTTCGCCGCCCTGTAGTGATTATTCTTACTGGCGCAAAGAAGGAGAACGTAACTAACCTTTGTATGGACCTGGGCGCCGATTATTTTATGATTAAGCCTTGTGAGTTTGAAACAATCTATGAAAGAATGCATCTTTTATGCACGCCCAAGGTAAGCAAGAGTACAAGCGGTCGTGTTTCGCAGGCAAGTGGTGCAAATGTGAGCGACAGACCGTCTGACCGTGCGATTGAAATTTCGGTAACGAACACAATCCACTCGGTTGGAGTGCCTGCAAATATAAAGGGATATCAGTATCTTCGGGACGCAATTATTATGAGTATCAAGGACACTGAGCTTATAAATGCCGTAACAAAGCAACTTTATCCCAAGGTTGCAACAAGGCACAACACATCTCCAAGCCGTGTTGAAAGAGCAATCCGCCATGCAATTGAGGTTGCGTGCATCCGTGGTAACGAAGAAGAGCTTTACAACCTTTTCGGCTACACTGTAAGCAACAACAAGGGAAAGCCCACAAACCCTGAGTTTATTGCAATGATTGCCGATAAATTAAGACTTGAAATGCTTGTATCGTGATGAAAATAAAAAAGTATTTAATAGGCGCGCTTATTGGTATTGTAAACGGGTTTTTCGCATCGGGCGGCGGAATAATTGCCGTGCTTGCACTGGAAAACCTGCTAAAGCTTGACCCAAAAAAATCACACGCAACGGCGATTGCAATAATACTCCCGCTTGCAATAGCGGGCATAACCGTTTATACAAAAGGTGGATTTTTCGATATGAGCCTTACTGTAAGGGCGTCAATCGGCGGTGCAATTGGTGCAGTGATAGGTGCAAAGCTTCTTTCAAAACTGCCCAAAAAATATATACGGGGCGGCTTTGGAGTAGTTATGATAATAAGTGCAGTAAGAATGTTTTTCAGGTAGGCGATATTGATGTTGGCTATTCTAATTGGATTTTTTTCAGGAATAATAAGCGGGATGGGTGTCGGCGGAGGAATGATACTCATACCCGCACTTACAATGCTTTTAGGCGTAAATCAGCACACTGCCCAGACTATAAACCTTGTTTACTTTGTCCCGACGGCAATTGTGGCACTTATTGTGCACATAAAAAACAAAAATGTAAAATTTTCCGCTCTGCCGATGATTATTACGGGTATTCCTTGCTCGCTTTTGGGGGCGTATATTGCGGTAAGGCTATCTTCTTCCGTTTTAAGCAAGTGCTTTGCCGTATTTATTTTTATTTGCGGAGTGAGAGAACTGATGCAGTTGAAAAAACAAAAAGCCGTAGAGTGAACTCTACGGCTTTTTATGGATACTGATTATTTATTTGCGAGGTAGTCGTTGATTTTATTCACGAGAGTATCTAAATCAACACCGTGAACTGCACATGCTTCCTCAATTGACTCACCGCTTGCAGACGGGCAGCCAAGGCAGTGCATACCAATT
>JAZRPN010000122.1:0-7103 GCA_045649225.1 Clostridia bacterium
GTGCATTCTTCTTGATAGTTACATCAAAGTTACCGACAAAGCCCTTAATTTCTGATACTTCACTGTATGAGAAAATACGAATTTTATCATTCTGTGCAACGTCAACCATTTTAGGTGTAAGAATACAAGCTGCACAGTCAAGTGTGGGGAATGTTTTATCAAGCTGTGCCATTTTACCGCCGATTGTAGGCTTTTTCTCTACAATATCAACGGGGAAACCTGCATCAGCAATATCGAGAGCCGTCTGAATACCTGCGATCCCGCCGCCGATAACAAGCGCTCTCTTTGTAACGGGTGATTCACCCGGAGTAAGCGGTGCATTAAGATTAACCTTTGCAACTGCCGCCTTACCGAGAATAATAGCTTTTTCTGTTCCTGTAGGGATATCCTTATGAACCCAGGAACACTGTTCTCTTATATTGGCAATCTCCACCATATAGGGATTTAAGCCTGCGGCAGCCGCAGTTTTTCTGAAGGTTGCCTCGTGCATACGCGGTGAGCAGGAGCAAACAACAATACCTGTAAGGTTATGCTCTTTTACCGCTTCCTTTATCATATCCTGTCCTGCCTGAGAACACATATATTGATAATTGGTGGAAAAGACGACACCAGGTTCGTTTTTCAAGGCATCTGATACTGCCTGCACATCAACTGTACCTGCAATATTACTGCCGCACCAACATACAAAAACACCAACTCTTTGCATTTGTCTTTTCCTCCTTACTTGCTGTATTTTCTGAATGCGCTGACCAAAAGCTGCTGCGGAGTCTCTTCATCCAAAAGAGCAGCAACATCATTTGCAGTCATTCTGTTTTCACCTTGTTTTTTGATTGCTTCCAGACGAACTGCCTCAACTAATTTAGCAGGCTCCACCCCTCTCGGGCATCTTTCGAGACACGCAAAACAAGATAAACACTTGTATATAGATTCTGACTTTAAAAGCGACTCAATATTTCCTGACTCAACCATACTTACAAACTGATGTGGATGATACTCCATCTCATCATAAGCAGGGCATGTTGCAGAACATTTTCCGCACTTCATACATTTTTTTGGATTTACTCCGCTTTCACGGAGTATCTCCTCGCGAAGATACTTATTATTCATTTGTATCCTCCTTTACTCCCAATGCTTCTGCCAAAAGCTCGGTGATATAAACAACCTGAATATCTGCACCGTTCTTCACAAGATTATACTTGCAAAGCGGGCAGGCGGTGATAATCATCTCAGCACCCTGAGCTTTTGCGTTGTCTACAATAGAATTACTGCTCTTTTTTGCAAGCTCGGGGCTTTCAACGCTCACATATCCCCCGCAGCATTCGTTACGCTTTGCATATATAACGGGATCTGCACCCAAAGCCTTTATGAAATCTTCCATAATGCTCGGATTTTCAGGGTCATCCATTTTCATAACACCGCTTGGTCTTAAAAGCAGGCATCCGTAATATGCTGCAATTTTTTTGCCTTTAAGCGGGTTAACTACCTTTTCTTTCAAAGCATCAAAGCCCACCAAATCGCGAAGCATTTCAAGATAATGATAAACCTCAGCTTCCCCGGTGTATCCACCGTCGTTTGCCATATAACGGTTTACTTTATCGGAAAACTCCTTATCATTTTGCATAGCGTGATTTGTTTGTTTAATAACGTTATGACAAGCTGAGCATACGGTAACCAAAGGTTGCTCTTTATCCGACGCCTCTTTCAGTGCACGAACAGAAGAAAGCTTTGTCGCAACTTCATTTTTCGCCGTAGTAAATACTCCGCCGCAGCATTGCCAGTTTTCAATTTCTTCGAGTGTTACCCCCAAAGCTTCTGCAGATTTGTATGCATACAAATCAAGGTCTTTAGCTTTGTTTTTCAGGGTACAACCCGGAAAATAACTAACCTTCATTTTTATACCTCCAGATTATACCATTTCTTCCGGATGGAACACTTCGTCAAACTTTTCAGCAGTTAAGAATCCAAGTTCAACGCAAGCCTCCTTAAGTGATATATTGTCCTTGAATGCCTTTTTGGCAGTTTTTGCCGCATTTTCATATCCGATATACGGGTTAAGTGCAGTAACAAGCATCAAAGAATTGTGAAGATTGTGATGCATCTTTTCCTTATTTGCTTTAATACCAACTGCACAGTTTTTATTAAATGAACGGATTGCTTCCGCCATAAGTCTTGCAGACTGCAGGAAGTTATAAACACCTACAGGCATAAATACATTAAGCTCGAGGTTACCCTGAGATGCCGCCATACCAACTGCAACATCATTGCCCATTACCTGAACTGCAACCATTGTTACCGCTTCACACTGTGTGGGATTTACCTTGCCGGGCATAATGGATGAACCGGGCTCGTTTTCGGGGATAAAGATTTCGCCAAGACCGTCTCTCGGGCCTGAAGCAAGCCAGCGAACGTCGTTTGCAATCTTCATCATATCTGCTGCAAGTGCTTTAATTGCTCCATGTGCAAACACAAGCTCGTCCTTTGATGTAAGTGCGTGGAATTTATTTGACGCTGTTACAAACGGCTTATTTGTGATTTTGCCGACCTCTCCTGCAACAACCTGACCGAAAGACTCAGGTGCATTAAGTCCTGTTCCGACTGCGGTTCCGCCAAGAGCAAGCTCGTAAAGAGGCTCGATAGAGCGCTTTATAAGTTCAATATCTTTTTCAAGACTTGAGCGCCAACCGCTTATTTCCTGACTGAATTTAATGGGAGTTGCATCCTGAAGATGCGTTCTTCCGCTTTTTACGATTCCCTCGTTTTCTTCCTCAAGTCTTTTAAGCGTATCTACAAGTTCTGAAACTGCAGGAATAAGCTTATCTTCGAGAATAAGCACAGCAGCAATATGCATAGCTGTCGGGAATGTGTCATTTGAAGACTGACTCATATTAACATCATCATTCGGATGAAGTAATTTCTCTCCTAAAATCTGATTACCTCTGTTTGCGATAACCTCGTTCGCATTCATATTTGACTGTGTACCTGAGCCTGTCTGCCATACAACAAGCGGGAAATTGTCATTTAACTTTCCGTCCATAATTTCGTCGCAGGCTGCTTTAATAGCATCAAGCTTTTCGTTTGTCATTTTTTCAGGACGCAGGGCATTATTTGTTATAGCTGCTGCTTTTTTAAGCACACCGAATGCGTGTATAATTTCTGCAGGCATTGTTTCAATACCTACACCGATTTCAAAATTTTCGTGGCTTCTCTGTGTCTGGGCAGCCCAAAGTTTATCGGCAGGAACCTTTACTTCGCCCATTGAGTCATGCTCTATACGATAGTCCATTGTTCACATTCCTTTCTGTTTATATGTTAAGACCTTTTATCAAATCCTTAAGGACATTGGCGCTGTTGTGAAGTGCTGCAATTTCTTCATCATTGAGAGGTAGCATAATCTTGTTGTGAGCGCCCTTATTGCCTACAACACTAAGAAGGCTCAAGCAAACATCATCAATGCCATATTCACCATTCAAAAGAGTTGATACCGTGAGGGTTGTATCAAGTCCGCTTAAAAGGCACTTACATACATGGCATACTGACATTGACACTGCGTAGAATGTTGCACCCTTACGCTGAATAACTCTAGCACCTGATTTGCGCATATAGTTTTCAACTTCGTCTTTCTTGAATTCGGGATAATCAGCACCCACAAGAACAGCATTTTTGTAGCTTTCAATCGGCACGTTTGAAATATTTGCGATTGACCAGGGAACAAATGAGCTGTCGCCATGTTCACCAAGTACATAAGCATGTACATTCTTCTGGTTTACTGAGTAGTATTCCGAAATTCTTGCACGAAGTCTTGCTGTATCCAGAATTGTACCTGAACCAATTACACGTTCCTGCGGAAGACCTGTATGCTTCAAAAATACATAAGTTAAAATATCAACAGGGTTACTTACAATAACATATGTGGCATCAGGAGCAACGGGAACAATCTTGTCTGCAATGCTCTTTATAATGTCAACGTTTGTCTGTGCAAGGTCAAGTCTTGACATACCGGGCTTTCTTGCCATACCTGATGTAATAACAACAATGTCAGAGTTTGCCGCATCATCGTATGAGTCTGCATAAACTGTTGTAGGATTGCAGAAAGGAACACCCTGTCTTATATCAAGTGCTTCGCCAAGAGATTTTTCTTCGTTAACATCAATCATAACGATTTCAGAGACAAGTCCCATAATAGTAAGTGTATATGCTATTGTGGAACCTACATTACCAGAGCCGATTACTGTAATTTTATTCATAATTAATCCTCACTTTTCTAAATTTCTTTTGTTTTTATTTTAAAACGGAAACCGCATCCCCGATTGTTTTCTCGAGTGCTTCTCTTCCGTATTTATCTACTTCAGATTTGTTCTTTTCACCATGGGTAAGACATCCCGCACCGCCAATACAACCGCCGATACAAGCCATACCCTCGATAAAGTTAGCGTCAAGAACATTCTTGCTCTTTTTAAGAAGTGCCATCTTGCAAGCTTCGATACCGTCGCATGCGATTGCCTTGAGGTCAAAATCAATATTTTGTTCTGTCAGTCCCTGTTTAACGGCATCGGAAAGTCCGCCTGAGCGGGCAAATATTCTTCCGAAATAAGATGCATTGTCCAAAACGTCTTCACCAAGTGTTGTAATATCAATATCCCTGCTGTCGTAAAGTGCCTGAAGCTCCTCAAATGTAAGAACTGCATCTACATAAGGCTTAACTTCCTTAAGCTGAGCCTCTGCTTTTTTTGCAGTACAGGGTCCGATAAATACAACCTTTGAACCCGGGTCGGTGTCTTTAATATATTTTGCAAGCGTTGCCATAGGCGAAAGGTTATGCGAAATATACTGCACCAAGTCAGGAAACGCTGATTTAACATAAGATACAAATGCAGGACAGCATGAGCTTGTTAAAAAGCCTTTTTCGCTGAGTTCTTTAGATTCTGCCTGTGCTACCATATCTGCACCGAGTGCCGCTTCAACAACAGTGTAGAAGCCGAGTTCTTTTAGACCCGTAATTACCTGACCGAGTTTTGCGTAGGTAAACTGACTCGAAATTGACGGAGCAACCATAGCGTAAACCTTATATTTTTTATTCTGCTCACTGTTTTTTATAAGTTCAATAGCGTCCAGAATATATGATTTATCCATAATTGCGCCGAAAGGACACTGGTATACACACGCACCGCAAGCAGTACATTTACTGTTATCAATTGCCGCTGCATTGTCGTCATTAGTGGATATAGCCTTTATTTTGCAGGCATTCTGGCAAGGTCTCTTGCGATTTATAATCGCAGCGAAAGGACAAACCTTTGCGCATTGTCCGCACTCAACACATTTTGATTTATCAATATGTGCCACGTGGTTAGCGTCAAAAGTAATTGCACCCCTCTTGCACACATCTTCGCATCGGTGAGCAAGACAGCCACGGCAGGATTCTGTTACAACATAGCCCGCAGACGGACACTCATCGCACGCAATATCGATAACTTCAATTACGTTGGGATTTTCCTTGTCTCCGCCCATAACAATTTTAATTCTTTCTTCTAAAATTGCTCTTTCTTTGTAAACACAGCATCGCATTGTAGATGTTTTCCCCGGAACAATTTTTTCGGGAATCTTCAATACATTTTCAAGCAGAGTATCGTTCCACGCATAGCGTGCAACTTCACGCAGCACTTTGTATTTCAGATGCTGGACTTTTGTGTCAAATTTCCTCATGTTACACTCTCCTTAAAAATAACTTACTTTAATTCTTTTACCCATCATTGTGAGGCTCTTTGAAAGTTCCTCAACAAGATTCATTTTAATACTGAAGTTTATAGGCAAATCCGGATTCTGATGAGCCGGATTTATAGCACGGCCTACATAGAAATTTATATCGGTTGCCTCTTCAAACAACAACTGACAAATGAGCGATGCCCCGTCTCTCTTATAATTCCAGTGCTCGTACATTTCGTTTTCGCCCAGGTAATCCTTAGCATACTCCAAAACCTTGTTTACCGTGATAACACCTTCAGTTACTAAATCAACGCCTTCAATCTTCGCAATCGGCGGAACATCCGATTTTTCAAAATTGAGGGTTGCCTGAAGAGGTTTCTTGAGATACTTAGCCGCAATCGATGATGTAGTACCGCCGCAGATTATGTGCTTACCCTCTTTTGAGAAGAAAAGAGACATCATTCTGTCGCAGTCATCACGGTTTGACGGAGGTCCGAAAAGAATATTCATCGGCTCTCTTTTCCTGATTTTTACGATGCAAGCCGTAGCATCATCACCGGGCTTTTGACCGTAGAGCCTGTCGCACTCATCAACCAGAAGCGTGGATAAATTTTTTGCAGTGAGTCCGGAAACTGACATAGTTTCCATAAACTCAATGATATCTTCACGCTTCCAACCAAAGTTATATGCCATACCAATTCCGGCGTGCGGACATCCGTCGCTCATAGCAATGAAAATGTCGTTTTCCTGAATGTGGATTTCACTTTTGAATATCTTTTTTCCGCCGATATTCATTTCGGTCTTCGGGTAATCGTAATTCTTGTTATCACGCAAAACAATTACCTGTGGATTATCGTACTGGATTATCTCAACAGTTTCATTGTTTTTAATTTGCATTATTGTAAATGTGGAATATGCAACGCCTCTTACCGAGCATACCGGAAGTGTTGCGGCAATCGTTTCAACACATTCTTCAACGGGGAGCCCCTCCGCCATCATTGTTGAAATAATTTTTGAAGTGAGTGTGGAAAGAATACTTGCCTTAACACCGCTCCCAAGACCGTCAGCAAGAACGATTACCGTTGAATTCTCATTTTGTTCAACAACATCCACATGGTCGCCGCAAAGCTGCTCGCCATAATGGTTAATGCTTTTCCAGCCGATATCTGCACATAAATCATTCATCCTGTATCGACTCCTTTAGCTTGGCAAGTGCAATCTTGGTTTCTGCAGCAGTTTCACCGAGAAGTGATGCAATTTCCTGAACAATTCTCATCTGCTTATCTACAACCTTGTCTGCAACCTCTATAGTCTGTCGGCTAATTTTTTCTTTCTTTTCGCGCTCAGTTTCTTCGTCAGTAACATCTCGCATAATTCCAACCAGCAGACGCGACTCTTTATCA
>JAZRPN010000123.1:0-6120 GCA_045649225.1 Clostridia bacterium
TCTCTGCTTCTTTCTTATTCTTCGTCGTACATTTTCATAGCTTCGCTGATGTCTTCAAAACTGTTGCATTTTCCGTTTTTAACATAAAGGTAAGATGTTGTCATACCGCTTATGAGGCATTCCTTTACATCAAGCCCTGCAAGAAGTCCTGCGCAAAAGCCTGAGTTAAAGTTATCGCCGCCGCCTGTTGTCTTTTTGGGGCTTTCGCAAAGTATACCCTGCACCTCAATTTCTCCGCCGTCAAACACTGCTGCAGAACTATCAACAGGATGAATTACAATAGTGCCGATGCCTGAATACTCCTTAATTGCACGCGCTGTATTAAGCGATCCCTGATACTCACCCTCGCAAAGGATGGAGTGCATTACCATAGCCTCACTCTTGTTAAGTCCAAGATATGTAGGAGCATACTCACTGTAACCGCCAAACATCTTAAGAGCACGCTTGATTTCGTCGGGCTGGCGCTTAGCACAGTCTGCAATATCGATATAGATTTTTCTGTCCTTTTTGCTAAGCTTAGGCATAACAATTTCAAGGAATTTTTCGTATATTTCGTGGAAATGCACAAGGTAGCTCCAGTTAACAAGAGTGATGATATCTGCCTCGTCAAAGTACTTAACCATCTCATCAACACTTATGCGGCTGATAAGGTCGTCCCAACGGAGCTGACTGATTTTTTCGATATCGCTCATAATTACCTTGCCATCTTCAAATTCAAAAACGTAAGAATAGCCGGGTTCACTGATTGTAATAGTTTTGCAGTTTTCGTTAAGCGCAAATACGGGGCTCTTTTCGGGATATCCCATAGCACCTATGCAGGTTACACCAATACCCATATTTGCAAGTCCGTTTGCGTAGTGCGGACCGCAGCCACCGAAATCGGTACTGTTTACAATAAGCTCAATGTTACCGCTTCTGCCGGCTAAGCTTGTGATTTTTTCACCAAACTGGTCTATCGTAGGAAAATACGTACAAGTCTTTTCGTCTGTACGTGTTTTAACGGGGCGTATAACGAGGTCAATAAACCCGTCAAATCCCACGCAAACCTTTTTACTTTGCAGTACGTCCTTTTTTGATTTAAACTGTTCTGAATACTTCATAAAGTTCCTCCTGTATGTTAAAAAATTTATTTTTTTGGTTTTTTGCTTACATACGTGTTAACAAAAATCGCAGTTCCTACACCAATAAGTGTTTGGATAACACGCATAATTGCGTAAAGGTATCTGTCCTGGTCCGAGTGCGAAATAAGGCATATAACTGCTATGATAGCCGCAATACCGCAAAAGGTTTTGCACTTAAAGATTTCTGCAAAAACAAGTGCAAGAAGCGTCGCAACTAAGATGATTGCAAGGTCGATAATTGTTTTTGCCCAAGCTGCCTCAACCAACCCCGTAAGATAAATGGATAACGCCACGAACAAAAGACCGATTGTAAGCCCCACAAAAGTTGCCTTTATTCTGAGAAATCCGAAGTTTTTTGACTTCTCTGCCGTATCACGAATTTCGATAATCGCATAAATGTATGCAAAAAGCGGATGCGGCTCAAGCATTGGAAAAGGGATTCTTATTATCTGCCAAACTATGAATGCGATTACTACTGAAATCAGGCTCTTTATCTTTCGCATCCCGATATGTGGTAACTTTAATTCTTGCATCATACTCTCCTTTTTAAATTTTCAAGTAATTGGCTAAACTTTACAACAAACGAATCTGTCTGCTCCTGTGTTCTTTTAGAGGGACCTTTGAGTCTTCCGCCGGCATTTCTTATCTTCTTTGCAGTATACCTCGAAAACAAAAGCCCGTCAATATTTTCATTGTTGTACTCTTTGCCATCCTGATTTATTGCAAAGGAACCTCGAGCAAGGCACATTGCAGCCAGTGCATAATCCTGAGTAATTACAATGTCGCCTTTATTTATCATATTCACAATCTTGAAATCTGCGCTGTCGGCACCCTTTTCAACAATTACGGTCCTTACTCCATCTATGTTTAAAACGTGCGAAGTATCGCACACTATAGTGCACTCAACTTCCATTCTTTTGCAGATTTCTACTGCTTCGTAAACTACCGGACAACCGTCCCCATCAATTACAACTCTCATAATTCTTCAAGCTCTAAGCCAAGTTCCTCCCAAGTGTTCATCAGTTCTTCAAGCTCTGCTTCCTTTTCCTCAAGCACAGCTGAAAGCTCTGTGATTTTCTCAAAATCACTGCCTGCACTGTTTATTTCTTCGTGCAAAGCTTCAATCTCGCTCTCACAAACGGAAATTGCCTCTTCCGTTCTTCTTAGTTTGCTCTCAGCCTTACGCCTTTCGCTTTGCTTTTGTTTTTGCTTTTGGTAGTCATTTTGCACTTTTTCCGGTTTCTTGGTCTCTGTCTGAATTTTCTCATTATGTGCAAATCTTTCGATATACTCATCGTAGTTGAGCCTGTAAGAGTTAACACTGCCGTTTTCAAAAACAAGCAGCTTGTCCGCCATTTTGTTTATAAGATAACGGTCGTGGCTTATGATAAACACAGTTCCGTCAAAATCGGTAAGAGCTTTTTCAAGTGCCTCTCTTGAACGAATATCAAGGTGGTTAGTCGGCTCGTCAAGAAGCAAAAAGTTTGAACCCGTGAGCATTATTTCAAGCAAGGATAATCTCGCCTTTTCCCCGCCTGAGAGCGACTCTGTGGCTTTGAAAACATCGTCTCCCCTGAATAAAAACGCCGCAAGAGCATTTCTGATTTGCGTTCTGTCCATCTTGGGATAAATATCCCAAAGCTGATTTTCCACATCTTTTCCGCTTACTATATCACTACGCTCCTGGTCATAATAAGCGCACTCAACATTTGCACCGTATTTTATGAAACCGTCTGTGTCAAGCGTTCCCTTAAGCATTTTATAAAGAGTCGATTTCCCGCAACCGTTAGGGCCGATAAGAAAAACCCTCTCGCCCCTTTTAACCTCAAACGATACATCCTTGTAGAGAAGCTTATCACCATATTCTTTGGTCAGGTTCTTTACAGTTAAAACGTCATCACCGCTGCGCTTATTTGCCGTAAATGAAAAGCGGATGGCGTCGTTATATTCTTCAGGCTTTTCAAGGTCTTCACGGAGTCTGTCGATGCTTTTTTGCTTGTGCTCGGCAGTTTTTATGTTACGTTCTCTGTTCCACTGCTTTTGCTGAGTTATAATGCCCTCAATTCTCTGAATTTCGGCAATCGTATTTTCGTATTTTCTTTTTGCAGCTTCAAACTCCTGCTCTTTCTTTTTGATAAACTCTGTATAGTTACCCTTGTAGGAAGTAATTCTTTTATTTTCAAGCTCTATTGTAACATTGGACACACGGTCTAAAAAATATCTGTCGTGGCTGATTACGATAAATGCCTTGTTGGTACTGTGCAAAAAATCTTCCAAAAACTTTACCGACGCAATATCAAGGTGATTTGTCGGCTCGTCAAGAAGCATAAAATTTGCGTTGGATAAAAGAACCCTCGCAAGCGAAAGCCTTGTTTTCTGCCCACCCGAAAGTGAATTCATAGGAAGATTTATCTCCTCCTCCGAAAAACCAAGACCGATGAGCATACTGCGCGTCCTTGCACGAAAGGTCATCCCGTCGCTACGCAGGTATTCATTGTTTAGTGCGTCCTGCCTGTTTATAAGGCGGGCGGTGTCTCCCGTGTTTGATTCAAGTTCAAGGCGAATCCTTTCAAGCTCGTTTTCAATTTCAAACAAATGAGCAAAAACCTCTACCGTATAGTCATAGGCTGTCATCGTCTCGGACTGCGGAGCAATCTGCTCCATAACACCAATCTTCAGGTCGTTTGAGCGGATAATTTCACCCTCGTAATCCTCTTCGCCAAGGATAACACGAAAAAGCGTTGTCTTACCTGCACCGTTAGCCCCGATAAAACCGATTTTTGTGTTATTTTCTATATTCAGATTAACATTTTCAAAAAGAGTGCGTTCCCCAAAGCTTTTGGAAACACCCTGCAAATTTATCAGGCTCATAATTTCTCCATTATAACATATTATAAGCTTATTCTACACCAAAAACGCACAGTATGTCAACGCACTTATCAAATAATATTAAGGTTGAATTATATATTTTTGTGTGCTATAATTATTTTGGGTGATTATTTATGGATAAAGAACAACATATTACAAGCATTGGCGGCAGTGCGGTTATGGAAGGCGTTATGATGCGCGGTCCTAAGGAAATTGCAACGGCCGTTCGCAAGCCTGACGGCGAGATTGAAATAGATAAAAGAAAAATCAGCAGCCTTGTTACAAAGTATCACGTGAACAAAATTCCCATTATCCGTGGAGTT
Source organism: Clostridia bacterium (assembly GCA_045649225.1). GTDB lineage: Bacteria > Bacillota > Clostridia > UMGS1883 > UMGS1883 > UMGS1883. The sequence continues at coordinate 4,313 of JAZRPN010000123.1, forward strand.
TTTGCGTTTTTCGATTCTATGATAAGCAGTCTGCGTGCTCTTATGTGGAGTGCCGAATTTTTTGAGATAGAGGGCGAAGAAACTGCTGAATCAAAGTTTGATAAGTGGCTTTCTGATAAGTTTGGCGACAAGGTTAAAGATATTGTTATTTATTTTTCACTTTTTATTTCGCTCATTCTTTCGGTTGGATTATTCTTCCTTCTCCCTAACATCGTAACGGGATTTTTTGCAAAATTCATCCCAAGCAATGCACTTAAGACCCTTATTGAGGGCATTATAAGAATCGGCATCTTTTTAGGTTATATACTTCTGGTTTCGCAGATGGAAGACATAAAGAGGGTTTTTCAGTATCACGGGGCAGAGCATAAGACTATTTTCTGCTATGAGGCAGGTCTTGAGCTTACGGTTGAAAACGCACGCAAAATGGCTCGTCTTCACCCGAGATGCGGTACAAGCTTTCTAGTGTTTGTTATGGTTATAAGCATAATTTTGTTCTCGTTTATTTCGTGGGACAATCTCTGGATACGCCTTGGGCTCAGACTTCTTCTGCTTCCTGTTGTTGCAGGGCTCAGCTACGAGGTTATCCGTTGGGCAGGCAAAAGCAAATCCAGGATTGTTTGTATTATCAGTAAGCCCGGAATGTTTTTGCAGAAAATTACAACACGTGAGCCTGATGACAGTCAGTTAGAGGTTGCAATTGCTTCTATGAAAGCAGTTCTTACAGATAACAAAGAGGACGACAAATGGTAAACAAAATCATTTCCGATGCGGCAAAAAGATTAACAAATTCGGACTCTGCAATGCTTGACGCACGTGTGCTTTTAGCGCACGCTACGGGGTGCGAAGATTCACGTATGCTTTTTCGCGAGCCTGACGAAAACGAACTAAAGCTTTTTGAAAACTATATATCTCAGCGTGAAAAGGGCGTGCCGGTTGCGTATATTATCGGTAAAAAGGAATTTATGGGGCTTTGCTTCGAGCTTAATGAAAGTACACTTATCCCCCGACCCGACACGGAATGTCTGGTAGAAAGGGTGATTGAGCTCAGCCACGCAAAAAGCCCGAAAATACTTGACTTATGTACAGGCAGCGGTTGTATCGGCATAAGCCTTGCAAAATTTATTGACGGTGCCGAAGCACTCCTTACCGATGTTTCTGCGGATGCACTCTCTATGGCAAAAAAGAACGCCACAGCTAACAATGTTAACTGCGTGGTAAAAAAGCTTGATATTTTAAATGATGAAATTGATGGACAGTTCGATATTATCACGGCAAATCCGCCTTATATAGAAACCGAAATCTGTAAGGGGCTCGAGGTTAACAAATTTGAGCCTACGCTTGCACTTGACGGTGGCGAGGATGGTCTTGTGTTTTACAGAGCCCTTTCTGAAATATGGTATCCCTTTATTAACAGGGGCGGTTATCTTGCAATGGAATGTGGCGAAGAACAGGCAAAGGATATATTCTCGTTGTTTGTTGACAAAGCCGAGAAGGGCAAGGTTATAAAAGACGCTTCGGACCTTGATAGAGTTGTTGTAATAGCAAGGTAAATATTGATTTTTTATTGACCTTTTTGTTTATTTATAGTAAAATTATTTAATAAGGTGGATTTTATTTATGATAAGTTATTTTATAGATTTTTTCCGTGGCGAAATACAAGCCATTGACCTTATAGTATACGTTTTATCTATTACCTATGTATGCTTGTGTCTACGGCGTTTTCTACATTGTCTACGCCGTTTACAATCATATTGTTATCTGTATTTGTGCCTGTACGCGTACCGTTATTCGTATCTGTATCCATACCT
>JAZRPN010000124.1:0-12758 GCA_045649225.1 Clostridia bacterium
CCCTTTGAATCAACAAATGGGTGAAGCAGTCCCATATTACCCTCGGTAAGACGCACCATTGTTTCGTAAATTGCCGCATCGCCGTGGGGGTTAAGTTTCATCGTCTGACCGACAACGGTTGCACTTTTTGTGCGCGCACCATTCATAAGCCCCATTTTATACATAGTATAAAGGAGCTTTCTGTGCGACGGCTTAAACCCGTCAATCTCAGGGATGGCACGGGAGATTATAACGGACATCGCATACGGCATATAGTTTTTCTCAAGGGTTTCGGTTATGCCTTCAAAAGACAACGACACCTTTTCCTCGTTCATTTCATTTCCTCCATCTGTATATAAATACAATAATACACCCTAATTATACCAGATAAACGGATTTGCGTCAATATAACATACAAAATATTGTGCCTGAAAATGTCGGCAAATCAATGTTGACTTATAAAGCCACTGACTGTATAATATAACTACTGACATAAACGCCTGTAGCTCAGCTGGATAGAGCGTCAGACTCCGACTCTGAAGGCCGTGCGTTCGAATCGCATCAGGCGTACCAAAAAACACACACTCAAATTGAGTGTGTGTTTTTTATTACAATACCTTACCCAAAAAGCTTTTTAAACGCTCATTGGTATTTGTTTCAAAAATTTCCTGAGGAGTTCCCTCGGTACAGATGTTACCCTCGTCCATAAAGATTACGCGGCTTCCAACCTCGCGCGCAAATCCCATTTCGTGAGTAACAACAACCATCGTCATACCCTCTTCGGCAAGCTGCTTCATAACGTCAAGCACTTCACCGACCATTTCGGGGTCAAGAGCGGAGGTAGGTTCGTCAAAAAGCATAACCTCGGGGCTCATCATAAGTGCACGCACAATGGCAACACGCTGTTTCTGACCGCCCGAAAGCTGTGCGGGGTAGCTGTCTGCCCTGTCTTCAAGACCGACACGTGCCAAAAGCGCCATTGCCTTTTCCTTTGCTTCTTCCTTATCCATTTTAAGAAGCTTAACAGGTGCGATTGTAAGGTTTTTAAGCACCGTCATATGCGGGAAAAGGTTAAACTGCTGGAAAACCATACCCATTTTCTGCCTGTGAAGGTTGATGTTTGTTTTAGGGTCGGTAATATCTATGCCGTCAAAAACAATTTTACCTGAGGTGGGCTTTTCCAGAAGATTAAGAGAGCGGAGGAAAGTGGACTTTCCTGAGCCTGACGGCCCGATGATAACGACAACCTCGCCTTTTTTTATTTCGGTGGTTACGCCGTTAAGAGCCTTGATTGTGCCTTTGTTGTAAAACATACAAAGGTCTTTTGTGCTGATAAGTGAGTTAGCGCTCATTCTTCCTAAGCCTCCTCTCAAATACACTGAGGATTTTTGTAAGACCGACAACCAGAATCAAGTAAATAAGTGCAACTAAAAGGATGGGGTTAATCTGGTCGTAGGTTGTGTTTTTTATCTGGTTTCCCGCTTTTGTAAGATCAACAACTGCCACATAACCTGCAACTGATGTTTCCTTAAGAAGGGCAATCATTTCGTTGCCGATTGCGGGAAGAATATTTTTAAACGCCTGCGGAAGTATTATGTACCACATTGTTTTAATCTGAGAAAAACCAAGGCTTCTGCCGGCTTCCATCTGACCGGGATCAATCGACATAATACCTGAACGGATAACCTCGGCAACATAAGCACCCGAGTTAACACCAAAGGTTATTATTGCAACCCATGTTCCATCCTTGGCATTTACAAATATAATAAAGAAGAAAATAAGAAGCTGAACAACAACGGGTGTACCTCTTATAACCGTAAGGTAGATGTTGCAAAGCACATCAAAGGGCTTAAGCACTTTGTTGTTTACCGAGAAAACCTTAACAGTAGCCACAATTGTACCGATTATAACACCGAGGATTAAAGCCCCGATGGTTATAATTAAGGTTTTTTCAAAACCCTCTATAATTGTCATATACCTGTCGCTTACAATAAATGTGTTGTACAGCGTATCAATCCATTTATCAAACCAATTCATAAGAATATCATTCCTTTAAAAAAGCGGCGAACACTCTCGCCGCTTTTTATTTTAAAAATTTAGCGTTATAAATTATTCAGCATCAAATGCAAGGTCGTATTTTGCAAAGATTTCTGCAAGCTTGCCTTCTGCCTTGAGCTCTGCAATAGCTGCGTTGAATTCTTCAATAAGAGCGTCGTTGCCAAGCTTTGTAGCAATAGCGTATTCTTCCTGAGTAAGAGCTTCGTCAAGAACGATTGTCTTGCCTTCCTGCTTCTCAGAAAGTGCCTTTGCAACTGCATCGTCGATAACAACTGCGTCAACCTTACCTGCTGTAAGAGCTGAAATTGCTTCAGCACCTGTCTTGAATGACTGAACATCGTAGCCGTTGTCAAGGAGATAAAGCTCGCCTGTTGTACCTTCCTGACAAGAAACTGTCTTGCCTTCAAGGTCAGCTGCTACTTTGATTTCGCTGTCAGCCATAACGATGATAGCCTGAGATGCTTTGTAGTATGCATCTGTGAATGCCATGTTTTTCTTTCTCTCTTCAGAAGCTGTGATACCTGAAAGAGCAATATCGTACTTACCTGTAGCGGCACCTGTCAAAGCTGCGTCGAAGTCAATGTGTGTGATTTCAACTTCTTTGCCGAGCTTTTCAGCGATAGCATAGAGCATATCGATGTCTGCGCCAACGATTTCTTCGCCTTCGAAATATTCAAAGGGAGGGAACTCTGCGTTTGTTGCAACAGTGATAAGGTTTTCGTTCTTTTCAGCACCGCATCCTGCGAATACTGCTACAGCCATAATAACTGCAAGCATAAGTGTAAGTAATTTTTTCATAATAAAATACCTCCAAAAATTTTTTGTATGAACACATTATAACACAAATGTATAAAAATGCAAGCATTTTTTTTAAATATTCATAAATTTTTTTAAAAATATGCATTTTTGGGTATTTTTATGCATAAAAAATCATTTCTTGAGTTCGTTTGTTTTCTTGTATGCGGCGATAACGCTGTTCATTGCACCGCTGCGGAAAGCACTGTCTTCGAGAGCCTTAACACCTGCAATGGTTGTTCCGCCGGGGCTGCATACGTTGTCCTTAAGCTCGCCCGGGTGCTTGCCTGTTGAAATAACCATCTGCGCCGCACCGCTTACAGTCTGCGCGGCATAGGTAAGTGCTTTATCACGGGGTACGCCGCAGGAAACTGCACCGTCTGCAAGCGCTTCGATAAATAAGTATGCAAATGCGGGACCGCATCCTGAGAGTGCCGCAGCGGCATCAATAGTTGCCTCGTTTATACGGTCAACCATACCTGCGCTCTGAAGCATTCTCGTAAAGCATGTAATTTCTGTTTGTGTAACATCTTGGCTTGCGGTGTAGAGAATAACGCCCTGACCGATGCTGCATGGAGTATTGGGCATAATTCTTATAATAGGATAACTTCCGCCTGCAAAGCCCTGCACCGACTTTTTTGAAAGCCCTGCCGCCATTGTTACGAGAACGAATCTGTCTTTGCGTTTTTTAAGGATAGCATTAAGCGGAGAAAGCACGCTTTCCATAACCTGCGGCTTTACCGCAAGGAAAATATATTCACAATTCTGGCAGATATACTCATTATCTACGCAGTTTGCGCCTGTTTCTTTGCAAAACTCCTCGCATTTTTGAACATCGTAATCGGATACAAAAACCGACTCGGCATCAATTTCTTTTATGATTGCCCTCAAAAGTGCGCCACCCATATTTCCGCAACCGATAAATCCAACAGTATTCATGCTAACACTTCCTTATCTTATCTGGCCTGTGCCTTTGATTATATATTTGTAAACCGTAAGCTCGCAAAGCCCCATAGGCCCGCGTGCATGTAATTTCTGTGTCGAGATGCCCATCTCGCAACCAAGACCGAACTCGCCGCCGTCTGTAAAGCGTGTTGAGGCGTTTACATAAACAGAGCTGCTGTCAACAAGCTTTGTGAAAAGCTCGGCGTTTTCTTTGGTGTTTGTTATGATGCACTCGCTATGCCCTGTGGAATGCATCGAGATATGGGAGATGGCATCTTCTAAGGTATCAACAACCTTAACCGCCATTATATAGTCAAGAAATTCCGTGTCAAAATCGTTTTCTCCTGCTATTTTGGTGCCGAGAATATCAAACGATGCCTCGTCGCACCTGAGTTCAACGGGAATTAAGCCCATTTCGGCTCTGTCATCGCAAATTCTCTTTTTAACAAGCGGCAAAAAGTCCTTTGCGATATCTTTATTAACAATAAGACACTCCGCCGCATTACAAACCGAAGGACGGCTCGTTTTTGCATTATCTATTATATTAAGTGCCATATCAAAATCAGCTGAAGAATCTACATAAATATGACAAATACCCGTTCCCGTCTGTATGCAGGGGACCTTTGCGTTTTCGATGCAAGCACGGATAAGCCCTGCACCACCACGCGGAATGAGAAGGTCAACATAGCCTACCGCCTGCATAAGCTCGGTTGCACTTTGCCTTGTTGTGTCTGAAACAAGGTTTATAAGGTCGGGGCAGTAGCCTCCATCTTCAAGACCTTTTCTCAAAGCACGCACTACGGCCGATGCACTGGCGTAAGCCTCCTTACCGCCACGGAGAACGCAAACATTTCCGCTTTTGAGTGCGAGTGCCGCCGCATCGCTCGTAACATTGGGTCTGCTTTCATATATAATTGCCACAACGCCAATCGGAACGCCTGTTTTTTCTATCACAAGTCCGTTGGGGCGCTCTGTGCTTTCGATAACTCTGCCAACCGGGTCGGGAAGCTTTGCAACATCGCGTATGCCCTGAGCCATCCCCTCAATACGCTCTTTGGTAAGAGAGAGTCTGTCTATCATAACATCGGAGATTTTCCCCCGTGCGTTTTCAACATCTGTTTTGTTGGCGGCAAGGATATCATCCGTTGAAAGGATGAGAGCATCCGCCATTTTTAAAAGAGCATCGTTTTTCTGCTCGGTTGTGAGCATAAATGCCGCTTTTTTCGCATTTTTTGCGTTTTCAAGAATTTGGGTTGTTGTCATAATCAAGCCTTCTTCCCGAGAAATCTTGTGCCAACACTCTGCCCGTCAAGAATATCGTACAAAAGGGCAGGGTTGTTGCCGTTTGTAATAATCATATCAATTCCGCTTTCGGTACAAATCTGTGCGGCGTGAATTTTTGTAGCCATTCCGCCTGTACCGAGCTCGCTCCCCTTACCGCCTGCAAGAGAAATAATTTCGCCAGTTATCTCGCTTACCTCTTTTATAAGCTCAACATTTTCCTCTTTATGCGGGTCGCCCGTATAGAGCCCGTCAATATCACTGAGAAGAACAAGCAAATCTGCATCACAGCTCTTTGCAACGATTGCACTGAGCGTATCGTTATCGCCAACGGAGATTTCCTCCGTAGCGACAGTATCGTTTTCATTTATAATAGGAAGAACTCCAAGTTCAAGAAGTCTGTTCACTGTGTTGTGGAAGTTCTGATAGCGCTCGGGATCCTTCATATCCGGAGCAGTTATAAGAAGCTGAGCAACGGTGTGGTTGTGCTCTGTAAAAAGCTTGTCGTAAACATACATAAGCTCGCACTGACCAACGGCAGCTGCCGCCTGCTTTGTGGGCATATCAACGGGGCGCGCACCAAGAGAGAGCTTGCCTACGCCCATTCCGATTGCGCCCGAGGAAACCAAAATCACCTCGTTGCCTGCGTTTTTAAGGTCGCTAAGCACCTTGCAAAGCTCCTCAACGTGCCTTATGTTAAGACAACCCGTTTTGTGTGCAAGTGTGGATGTTCCTACTTTTACTGTTAATCTCATAATTATCAGTCCTTTAGCTTAGTAAGTATACTTGCCATTTCGTCATACGAAACGGCAGAAAATATCTCGCCCCTGAGGCGTGAAGCCCCTTTCATTCCTTTTATATACCACGATGCGTGCTTGCGTGCCTCACGTATGGCGATGTATTCGCCCTTAAGAGTGCACATAAGGAGTATATGGCGAAGTGCGACATCTATTCTTTCGCTTTGCGTGGGGTTTGTCGAAACCTTGCCCAAAGTGAAAAGCTCGTCAATCTGCGTAAAAATCCACGGATTTCCCTGAGCACCCCTGCCTACCATAACTGCGGCGGCACCAGTCTCGTCGAGCATTGAAAGTGCGTCTTGCGCCGAGAAAATATCGCCGTTTGCAATAACAGGGATGCTTACGCTTTCGCAAACCTTCCTTATAATACCACGGTCTGCTTTTCCGCCGTAAAACTGTTCACGTGTACGCCCGTGCACTGTTACTGCCGAGGCACCGCAGTTTTCGGCGATTTTAGCAAGCTCAACGGCGTTAATGGAATTTTCGTCCCAGCCTGCACGCATCTTTACCGTAACGGGTTTTGTCGACGCACGCACGGAGGCATCAATAATTTCTTCCGCTTTGGAAAGATTTTTCATAAGTGCACTGCCCTCACCGTTATTTGCAATTTTGGGGGCGGGGCAACCCATGTTGATATCGACAAAAAGCCCCTCACACTCCACCTCGGGAATAACCTTTGAAAAGTTTTGTGCCTCACTTCCGAAAACCTGCACTGCAGTTGGGAGATTTTCTGTCTGCATCAACTGCCGTGTCTTTTTATCAGAAAAGGTAAGAGCTTTTGCGCTTATCATTTCAGTATATGAAAGACCTGCACCAAATTCGTCACAAATTTTTCTGAAGGCAAGGTCTGTAACGCCTGCCATGGGTGCAAGAAATATATTGTTTTTCAGTTTAATATCTGCTATTCTCATAAGTCAAGCTTCATGTCTCCGTGACGGATAAGTTTGTACTTACGCATAAATTCCGATATGATTAATGTAATAATTGCGGGTAATACAAAATACATTAGGATATTGAGAATAAGTACAACCTTAGCAGGGGCATTCTGCGCCATCGTCTGAAAAGACATAATCGGTCCGATGAGACCTGCAGTGCCCATTCCCGAGCCTGTTGCATTGCTTTCCATTTTGAAAACCATTGTGGAAATGGGGCCTAAGATTGCACTTGTGATAATTGGCGGAAGCCATATAAGGGGACGGCGTACGATGTTTGGAATCTGGAGCATACTTGTGCCAAGACCCTGTGCCAAAAGACCGCCGACCTTATTTTCACGGTAGCTTGCAACTGCAAAGCCTATCATATTAGCACAGCATCCGACCGTTGCCGCACCTGCTGCCAAGCCCTCAAGTCCGAGAACGATTCCTATAGCCGCCGAGCTGATTGGGAGCGTAAGAAACATTCCCATAAGTACGCTTACGACAATTCCCATAATAAAGGGCTGCTGCTGAGTTCCCCAGTTAACGAGTGAGCCTAAATATGTCATAAAGGAAGAAATCGGAGGCCCGATAAATATTCCGACAAGACTTCCTGCCGTAATACTTACAACGGGTGTAAGAAGAATGTCAACCTTGGTTTTTCCGCTTACGAGCCTACCTACCATTATACCTACATAAGCTGCAACAAAAGCACCAAGCGGTTCGCCGGGAGGTGTTATTGTGAAAACGCCATTTGCAAAAAGTGTGCCCGAAAGGATTTTGCTGGCATAAGCACCTACAAGACCGTTAGTTGCCGCACTCAAAAGCACAAGCGGTGATTCCCCGAACTTATATGCAACGCCGCAACCGATGCCCGCACCCGTAAGAAGCGAAGCGCATTTACCGATTACAACAAGAAGTGTACCTATCTTTGTGTTTGGAAAGAAAGCACCAATCTGTGAAAGGATAGTTCCCACAATAAGTGTTGCAAAAAGACCGAGAGCCATTCCGCTGAGGCCGTCAATGAACAATTTGTTTAAAAAAGCTTTAAGTTTTTTCACGTAAACTCCCCCAATATAAATTTCCTATATTATACAGAAAAACATAGGGGTTATCAAGGGAAAAATAAAGAAAAACAAAAAAACTATTGAAATTTGTTGAATTTATGCTACAATATAGTTATCATTTAAGCTTATGGGCTTAATTTAAGGAAAGAGGTGTATTTAAATGGCTTACATTATCAATGATGATTGCATCAGCTGTGGTGCTTGTGTTTCTGAATGTCCTGTTGAGTGCATTAAGGAGGGCGACGCTAAGTACGAAATCGATGCAGACGCATGCCTTGAGTGCGGTGCGTGTGCAGGTGTGTGCCCCGTAGGTGCTCCCAATCCGGCTGAATAATCTGAAATAAAAAACTGCAAAGCCGTCTCTTTGAGGCGGCTTTGTCATTGAGGTTAATTATGGTTTATGATTATGAAAATGTAGAGGACCTTGGGCTTAAGGGCTACAGGGTTATTCAAAATAAAGACGGGTTTTGTTTTGGAAGCGATGCAGTACTTCTTTCTCGCTTTGCAAAACCAAAAAAGAATGCACGTGTGCTCGACCTTTGCACAGGTACGGGAATAATTCCTGTGCTTATGTGGGGGCTTTACGAGCTTTCGGAAATCTGCGCAGTTGAAATTGTGCCTGAGGTAGCCGATATGGCAAAGCGCACAATGGGGCTTAACGGCCTTTCGGAAAACATCAGGGTTACCTGCGACGACCTTAAAAATGCGCCCGAAATTTACGGCAAAAGGTCGTTTGATGTTGTAACGTGCAACCCTCCTTATATGAATGTTGGAGGAGGTCTTATAAACCCAAAGGAAAAGCTTGCGCTTGCACGCCACGAAATTGCCTGCACGCTTGACGATGTTGTGCGTGTGAGTAAGGCGGTTTTAAAACCGTGTGGCAAGATTTTTATGGTGCATCGTGCAGACAGGCTTTGCGATGTTTTCAGTACCTTTCGCAAGTATAAAATTGAGCCAAAACGGTTAAGAGTAGTATATCCGTCAAGTAACAAGGAGGCATCCCTTGTTTTAATTGAGGGTGCAGAGGGCGGCAGAGCACAGCTCAAGGTTGAGCCTCCACTTTTTATGTATGATGATGACGGCAACTACATTCAGTCATTGAGGTGATTAAATATGCAGGGAAAACTTTATCTTTGTGCCACGCCCATTGGAAATTTGGGTGATATTACTTACAGATGCGTCGAAACGCTTAAAATGGTTGATTTGATTGCGGCAGAGGATACTCGCCGCACGCTCGGCCTTTTAAATCATCTTAATATAGAAAAGCCGCTTACAAGCTACTATGAGCATAACCGCCGTGAAAAAGGCGAGTTTTTGGTAAGCGAAATGAAAAACGGCAAAAACATTGCCCTGTGCAGCGATGCGGGAACGCCGGCTATCAGCGACCCCGGTGAAGATTTGGTAGCTCTTTGTGCTGAAAATGGAATTGACGTTGTTCCTATTCCCGGTGCAGTTGCAGGGATAAATGCGCTTATAGCAAGCGGGCTTCCCACTGCGAGATTTGCCTTTGAGGGCTTTTTGTCAGTCAACAAAAAAGAACGCATGGGCAGTCTTGAAAAGCTGAAAAACGAAGACAGAACGCTTGTTTTCTATGAGGCACCGCATAAGCTAAAAAATACAATCCGCGATATGTACAAGGCTTTCGGCAATCGAAAAGTAGCTTTTTGCCGTGAGCTTACAAAGGTGCACGAGGAGTTTTTCCGTACAACGCTTGAGGAAGCTATTGATTATTACGAAGAAAATCAGCCCAGAGGCGAGTTTGTTCTGATAGTTGAGGGCAAAAATCAGGACGCCATAAAAGAGGAAGAGCAAAATGCGTGGGCGGATATGAGCATTTCCGAGCACGTGGAGATGTACCTTAAACGAGGCATAGAAGAAAAGGAAGCTTTGCGCAATGTAGCCAAAGACAGAGGCGTTTCGCGCAGGGATATATACAATGAGTACAAAAGATAAATTATTTTTTTAAAATGTGTTGACAAACGAAGCAAAAGATGGTAATATTTCTAAGTCGAAAACAAATGTGCGCGAACGGAGGACAGCATGGAAAAACAAAAACTTGTTATAGCCGACCTGTCAGTTCTTCCGCCTGTTTATCACAAAGTACTGCTCGCAAAGGAAATTCTTGAGTCCGGAAAAGCGGAAACAATAAACGAAGCGGCAGAAATGGCAAATGTATCAAGAAGTGCGTATTATAAGTATAAGGACTACGTATTTCCTTTCAATCAGATGCAGGGAATACTTACGCTGCTTGCGGTTGTCCTTGACGTAAAGGGCGTGCTCAGTGACATTATTGCCGCTACAAGTGATGCAGGATGCAACATTCTTACAATAAATCAGAATGTTCCCATAAACGGTGTGGCAAATATTACCGTAACGGTGCAAACCGAAAATATGAGGATGAGCACGGATGAGCTTATCGGCGAAATTGAAAAAATAAAAGGCGTAAGAAAGATTTCTGTTCTTGCCAAGCAATAAACGGAGGAAAATACACCAATGAAAAACATTGCAATTATAGGCTTCGGTGTTGTGGGAAGCGGTGTATACGAGATAATTCGTAAAAATGCCGATGTTCTCGAAAAAAATGCGGGTGAAAAAATAGATGTACTCCACATCCTTGATATCCGCGATTTTTCGGACCACGAGGAAAGCCACCTTTTTACAAAGGATTTTAACGATATTTTAAATGACGAAAAAGTTGACATCGTTGTTGAAACAATGGGCGGAATTAAGTTCGCTTATGAATACACAAAAATGGCTCTCGAAAGTGGCAAAAGCGTTGTTACAAGCAACAAAGAGCTTGTGGCGGCTCACGGCGACGAGTTTTTTGAGATAGCAAAAGCAAAAAATGTAAGATATTTGTACGAGGCAAGTGTAGGCGGGGGTATCCCGATTATAAGACCGCTTGCAAACGACCTTGCGGCAAATCAGGTAACAGAGGTTGCAGGCATACTCAATGGTACAACAAACTATATCCTTACTAAAATGTTTAAGGAAAACGACAGTTTTGAGAATGCTCTTAAGACTGCTCAGGAGCTTGGATATGCCGAAAAGGACCCCACTGCCGATGTAGATGGTCTTGATGCGTGCAGAAAGATTTCAATTCTTATGTCGCTTGTTACGGGCAAGAAGATTGAAAGCGAAAAGGTTAGTACCGAGGGTATCCGCCACATAACTGCAGAGGATGTTACCTATGCAGCGGCAATCGGCTGTACGATAAAGCTTATCGGCTACGGTTTTGTAAAGGACGGCAGAGTTAATGCATCGGTTGAGCCAATGCTTGTAGCTGACGATAACTTGCTTTCGGGCGTTGAAAATGTATTCAATGCCGTAACGGTAAAGGGTAATATGGTAGATTCTCTCCTGTTTTTTGGCAGGGGTGCAGGAAAGCTCCCGACTGCAAGCGCAGTTGTTGCCGATGTTTGCGATATAGTTCGTAACGGCAGCTATGTGGACGCTTTCTCCTGGGGCAAAAGTGAAGATATTTACATTCCGTATGAAGAGGTTAAGGCGAAGTTCTTTGTTCGCATAAAGAAAGAACAGATCGACGCCGCAACTAAAGAATTCGGAAATGTTGATATTATAAGAGGTGTTTCCGACTGTGGCTTTGTAACAGCTAAGATGACTGTTAAGGAGCTCGAGGAGCACATTGGTAAGATAGGCGGAGCCGAAAAGAAATTGAGGCTTTTCAGATAAAGGAGGTTATTTACAGTGAGTCTGATAGTTCAGAAATTTGGCGGAAGCAGTGTTGCAAACGCTGAAAGAGTTTTTAATGTTGCACGCCGTGTTGTAGAAACATACGACGAGGGCAACGATGTAGTGGTTGTTGTTTCGGCGCAGGGCGATACAACAGACGATTTGCTTGAAAAAGCGGCGGAAATAAATCCCAAAGCTTCAAAGAGAGAGATGGATGTACTTCTTTCCGCAGGTGAGCAGATGTCAATGTCGCTTCTTGCAATGGCGATAGAAAAAATCGGCAGACCTGTAGTTTCGCTTACAGGCTGGCAGGCAGGCATGAATACCGACATCAACTACTCTAAGGCAAGAATCAAAAGAGTTGTCGGCGAAAGAATTCAAATCGAGCTTGACAAACGCAAAATTGTTATCGTGGCAGGCTTCCAGGGTATAAACAAGTACGACGATATTACAACGCTTGGCCGTGGCGGCAGTGATACATCGGCAGTTGCAATTGCAGCAGCTCTCGGTGCAGATTTGTGCCAGATATTTACTGACGTTACGGGCGTGTACACTACTGACCCGAGAATCGTGCCCGAGGCACAAAAGCTCGACGAAATTACATACGATGAAATGCTTGAGCTTGCAGCATCAGGTGCAAATGTTCTTCACAACAGAAGCGTTGAGCTTGCTAAAAAATTCAATGTAAATATGGAAGTTCTCTCGAGCTTTGAAAAAGTGCCGGGAACGAAAGTTAAGGAGGAAGTAAAAGTGGAAAAGATGTTAATTAGAGGCATTGCACGTGATAACGACGTTGCAAGAGTAGCTTTGGTAAATATAAAGGATACACCTGGTAAGGCGTTCCAGATATTCTCAATTCTCGCAAAGAAGAAAATCAATGTTGACGTAATCTTGCAGTCAATCGGTCGTGACGGAAGCAAGGATATCAGCTTCACCGTAAGCAAGGATGACCTTGATGCAACACTCAAGACCATTGAGGAAAACAACTCAATCTTCGGTGCAGAAAAGGTTGTTCACGATGAAAACGTATCTAAGGTTTCAATCGTAGGTGCAGGTATGACATCTAACCCCGGTGTTGCTGCAACAATGTTTGAGGCTCTTTACGATGCAGGTATAAACATTCAGATGATTTCAACAAGTGAAATCAGAGTTACTGTGCTTATTGACAGCAAGGATGCTGAAAACGCAGTTAAGGCTATACATGACAAATTTAATTTAGCAAACTAAAA
>JAZRPN010000125.1:0-19589 GCA_045649225.1 Clostridia bacterium
AGCAGGCATCCGTGTAATTTATAATGACAGGCTTCACTCCGGCGAGAGTAAGGATGCACTTATAGAAGAATATAAGGAAAACGATGCATCTATCTATAACGCCGCAAAATTCGGCTATGTAGACGATGTTATTGCTCCTTCCGAAACACGCCAGAGAGTTATTGCAGCGCTTGAGATGCTCAGAAGCAAGCGTGCAAGCGTACCCTCTCGCAAGCATGACAATATGCCGCTTTAAGAGGTGAATTGTATGGAATTGAATGTTAAAAACGTAATAGCTGAAGGCCTTGCATACACGGTTATGGGTATAGTAGTAGTTTTTGCGGTGCTTGTTCTCATAATGCTTGTAATAAAGGCAATGGCACTCTTCAGCTCAGAAGAAAAGAAAACTACCGAGGTTCCCGTGCAAACACCTGCACAGGCACCTGTACAAGTAGCCGAGGCTAAGACTAAGAGCGATGACACAGAACTCATTGCAGTAATCACTGCGGCAATAGCTGCAGCAATGGGCAAAAGTGCGTCTGGCCTTGTAATCCGTTCGTATAAAAAGATATCCGGCAATGTATGGAACAGAGCCGGTCGAAGCGAAACACTTGAAAACAGATTTTAGGAGGATAAAACTATGAGAAAATTTATTGTAAATGTAAACGGTAATTCATATGAGGTTGAGGTTGAGGAAGTAGGTGCAGTAGTGTCTGCTGCTCCCGTAGCAACACCGGCACCCGCAGCGGCTCCTGCTCCCGTAGCAGCACCTGCAGCGGCTCCCGCTCCTGCAGCTCCTAAAGCAGCTGCTCCCGCAGGCGGCACAAGTGTTAATGCTCCTATGCCGGGTAATGTTCTTGACATAAAGGTAGCAAACGGCGCAAGCGTTAAAAAGGGTGATGTACTTGTCATTCTTGAAGCTATGAAGATGGAAAACGAAATCGTTGCACCCTGCGACGGCGTTGTTACAGTTGTAGCAACAAAGGGCTCTACCGTAAACAGCGGTGATGTGCTTGTAACTCTTTCTTAATTGATAAGTTAGTAATTAAGAATGGAGTGATAAAATTGCTGGAAAAATTAGCTGTTGGCTTTGAACAGTTCTTTATGAACACAGGCCTTGCAAATATGTTTAACAGCGTCGACACTGTATGGTGGAAAACCGTTGTTATGATCGCAATTGCGTGCGTGCTTCTATACCTTGCAATTGTGAAAAAGTTTGAGCCGTTACTTTTGCTTCCTATAGCATTTGGTATGCTTCTTGCAAACCTTCCGCTTGGCGGCGTTATGCACCCCGAACTGTTTTTGGGGGATAAAATTGACTATGGCGCAGTACTTAAAAAAGGCGGTCTTTTAGACCTTTTGTACTTAGGCGTTAAGCTTGGCATATATCCTCCCCTTATTTTCCTTGGCATAGGATGTATGACAGACTTTGGGCCACTTATTTCAAACCCGAAGAGTATTCTTCTCGGTGCTGCAGCACAGATTGGTGTGTTCATCACATTCCTTGGTGCAATACTTCTCGGCGCGTTTCAGATTGGTGGCTTCGGTGCCGATGGTTCAATCGAAACCATCTTTAAGGAAGCTGCATCTATCGGTATAATCGGCGGTGCTGACGGACCGACGGCGATATATGTTACAAAAACGCTTGCACCGACACTACTCAGTGCAATAGCTGTTGCGGCATATTCATATATGGCACTTGTGCCTATCATTCAGCCTCCGATTATGAAGGCTCTCACAACAAAGCAGGAAAGAATGATTGTTATGGAGCAGCTTCGCCCCGTAACACAGAAAGAAAAAATTCTTTTCCCGATAATAGTAACGATTGTGGTAGTTCTTCTTGTTCCCGATGCAGCTCCGCTCGTTGGTATGCTTATGCTCGGAAACCTCTTTAAAGAAAGCGGTGTTGTTGAAAGAATAAACAAGACTGCACAAAATGAGCTTATGAATATTATCACGATATTCCTTGGCATAACAGTAGGCGCAACTGCTACTGCAGATACATTCCTTACACCCAAAACCATTCTTATCATCTGCCTTGGACTTGTGGCATTCGCAGTAAGTACTGCAGGCGGGGTTTTGTTTGGTAAGATTATGTGCAAGGCAACAGGCGGAAAGGTTAACCCCCTTATCGGCAGTGCAGGTGTTAGCGCGGTGCCGATGGCGGCTCGTGTTTCGCAGATGGTTGGACAAAAGGAAAACCCGTCAAACTTTTTGCTTATGCACGCAATGGGACCAAACGTTGCAGGCGTAATCGGCAGTGCCGTTGCAGCAGGCGTATTCCTTGCATTATTTAAATAAGGAAACACTGAAAGGAGAAAAATAATGGCTAATAAAAGCGTTAAAATAACAGAAACAATTCTTCGTGATGCTCATCAGTCACTTATCGCTACGAGAATGACCACCGAGGAAATGCTCGGCGCAGTCGAATTGCTTGACAAGGTAGGCTTTAATGCGCTCGAAGCGTGGGGCGGTGCAACGTTTGACAGTTGCCTGCGTTTCCTTAACGAGGACCCGTGGGAAAGACTCAGAAAAATCAAGGATAAAGCAAAAAACACTCCTCTTCAGATGCTTTTCAGAGGACAAAATATCCTTGGCTACCGCCACTATGGCGACGATGTTGTTGAATACTTCGTTCAGAAGTCAATAGCAAATGGTATTGATATTATAAGAATT
Organism: Clostridia bacterium; assembly: GCA_045649225.1. Lineage (GTDB taxonomy): Bacteria > Bacillota > Clostridia > UMGS1883 > UMGS1883 > UMGS1883. The sequence goes on from JAZRPN010000125.1 coordinate 2,656, forward strand.
TTCGACGCGCTCAACGACATTCGAAACCTTAAAACTGCAATCAATGCAACAATAAAGGAAAAAGGCCATGTTCAGGCGGCTATTTCTTACACAATCAGCCCCGTTCATACAAACGAAAGCTTTATTGATATGGCAAAGCAGCTCGAGGATATGGGAGCAAGCTCAATCTGTATAAAGGATATGGCAGGTCTTCTTACTCCTTACAATGCTTACGACCTTGTATCAGGAATGAAAAATGCAGTAAAAATTCCGATTGAGCTTCACACTCACTACACAAGCGGTGTAGCATCAATGACATATCTTAAGGCTATTGAAGCAGGCGTGGATATCGTCGACTGTGCACTTTCACCCTTTGCTCTCGGCACATCTCAGCCGGCTACAGAGGCGCTTGTTGCAACTCTTCAGGGCACAGAGTATGACACAGGCTATGACCTTAGTCTTCTCAGTGATATCGCTGACTACTTCAGACCAATCCGCGAAAAATATCTCGAAAATGGAACACTTAACCCCAAGGCTTTGGCAGTTGATGTTAACACACTTAAATATCAGGTGCCCGGCGGAATGCTTTCAAACCTTATTTCACAGCTTAAGCAGCTTGGTGCGGAGGATAAATTCCAGGAGGTTCTTAAGGAAGTTCCCCGTGTGCGTGAGGATGCGGGATTCCCGCCGCTTGTAACACCCACAAGCCAGATTGTAGGTACTCAGGCAGTGTTTAACGTTGTTCTCGGCGAAAGATATAAAAATGTTACAAAGGAATTCCGTGGACTTATCCGTGGTGAATACGGTAAGACCGCAGTTGAAGTAAATCCTGAATTCGTGAAGAAGATTATCGGCGATGACAAGGTTATCACCGGCAGACCTGCAGATGATATCCCGAACGAGCTTGATAAGTTCAGAAGCGAAATCAATGAATACATTGAGCAGGACGAGGACGTTCTCAGCTATGCACTCTTCGGACCTGTTGCAACAAAATTCTTTGAATACCGTCAGGGGCAGAAATATAAAATAGATTCTGAGCTTGCTGACAAAGAAAACAACATCCACCCGATGTAAAACTAAACAAAAACAGACTGATTGAAAAATCAGTCTGTTTTTTTGTGTTTATAAATGGAAAATCCAGATAATAATATAAATAAATTCCTTTTGGAAGGATTGATATGTTTGGGTGAAGTTATTCTTGAAATGAAAAATATTAAGAAAAGCTTTTCGGGAGTGCCTGCTCTTAAGAATGCGGCACTTGAGGTGAAAAGCGGAGAGGTGCACGCCCTGATGGGCGAAAACGGTGCGGGAAAGTCAACGCTCATGAAAATTCTGTGCGGGATATACCGAGCCGATTCAGGCAGCATAACTTGTTTTGGGAGCGAAAGAAGATTTGAGAACATCTCTCAATCACAACAGGCGGGGATATGCGTAATTCATCAGGAGCTTAATATGCTCAGCCACCTGACCGTTGCACAAAACATCTATATCGGCAGGGAGCCAAAGAAAGGCATATTTATAGACGATAAAAAGATGGAGAAAGATGCCTCAGCGCTTTTTGGAAAGATGGGAGTTAATATACCCCCGTCTGCAAAGCTTGGATCGCTTACTGTCGGCAAACAACAGATGGTGGAAATTGCAAAGGCAATCTCGCATGAAAGCAGGCTTCTTATTCTTGATGAGCCGACAGCGGCACTCTCAGAAAGAGAGTCGGAGGAGCTTTTTAAAATAATGAACGAGCTTAGAGACAAGGGCATCGGCATGGTTTATATCTCGCATCGAATGAACGAGATCAAAAGGATTTCCGACCGTGTTACTGTTATGCGTGATGGTGAGTATATAGGAACTGTAAACACAAACGAAACCACTCAGGAAGAAATAGTCAAAATGATGGTGGGGCGCGAAATAGGAGATATCAACAAAACAAAAAGCAATGTAAAACACGATGCAAAAACTGTTCTTGAGGTAAAAAATATAAAAAACAACGATACTGTTCACGGCGTAAGCTTTAAACTCAGAAAGGGCGAAATCCTGGGAATATCGGGGCTTATGGGCGCGGGGAGAACTGAGCTGGCACGCCTTATCTATGGTGCAGAGAAAAGGTCGGGCGGCGAAATCTATATAAACGGAGTAAAAAAGGATATCCGCACGCCTGAGGAAGCGGTATCTGCAGGCATTTGCTATCTTTCCGAGGACAGAAAACGATACGGCCTGCTTGTGCAGAAAAACGTGGCGGAAAACACATCTCTTTCGTCGATTGACAAATATATACAAAACGGATTTATTGACGACAAGCGTATCTATCAGGACTCAGTGTGGATAAATGGCGAGCTCAAGACAAAGGCGGCATCGGTTACTCAGCCCGTGCGTGAGCTTTCCGGAGGAAACCAGCAAAAAATTGTTATATCGAAGTGGCTTCTTCGTGATGCCGATATTTTCATATTTGACGAGCCAACGAGAGGAATTGATATAGGCGCAAAAAGTGAAATTTACACCCTTATCGAAAAGCTTGCCAAAGCGGGAAAATCGGTTATTATGATATCTTCGGAGCTTGCCGAAATCTTAAGGCTGAGCGACAGAATTCTCGTAATGTGCGAGGGATATCTTACAGGTGAACTTGATATAAGCGAGGCGTCTCAGGAAAAAATCATGCAGCTTGCAACGCAAAGGAAAGCTATAGGAGGTAACAAAAAATGAAAATAAATTCTCAGATGAAATTCAGGCAAAACACCATAATCATAGTTGCGCTTGTACTTCTTATGCTTGTTTTTGCAATGCTCAACGTGCATTTTATCGACAGATTTAACATTGTAAGTATGGCTCAGTCGCTTGCACCTTACGCCATTATGGGTCTCGGCGTAACCTTTGTTATAGCGTCGGGAGGCATTGATCTTTCAATCGGTACGGTATGCATTGCATCGGCAGTTATTGCAGGTAAGCTTTTTATGAACGGAATGCCGCTTTTTATGACCATACCTGTGATGATTTTAATCGGCGGAATTTTTGGTGTGCTAAACGGCTTTCTTGTTGCAAAGCTCGGTCTTCCAAGCTTTATCGCAACGCTTGGAACAATGATGCTTTCACGAGGACTCAGCGCACTTCTGGTTTCAATACCGAATATCTTTTTCTCAAGCGGAACGTGGTTTAACAAGGCGTTTTCAAATTACAACGGCTTTCCTACCGGGCTTGTGTGGATAATACTTTTTGCCGTTTTGTGTGCATATCTGATGTATAAAAACAAAATCGGCAGATACATCCTCGCTATAGGAAGTAACGAGGAGGCAACGCGACTTTCGGGCATAAACACCGATAAATACAAAATGATTGCGTATATAATAAGCGGTCTTGGAGCGGGCATTGCGGCAATCTTCTGGGCGGCATCCTTTGCAACGGTTGCCACTGCAACCGGTAACGGAATGGAGCTCGACGCCATCGCAGGCGTTTATATCGGTGGTACATCGGCTGCAGGCGGTGTGGCATCGGTTTCAGGCTCGGTCATTGGTGCGGCGCTTCTTGTCGTAATCCGTAATGGTCTCAATTTTGTGCTTGCAAAATTTAATCTCAACTTAAATTCCACCTATGTAACCTACGTGCTGACAGGTATTATTGTTATTGCGGCAGTGCTTACAGATGTGGTTAAAACAAAAAGTAAAAAGGAGTAAGAAAATGAGTAAACGATTATTTTCACTGACTTTGTGTGTGCTTATGCTGTTTTCGATGACGGCGTGCAGCGGTGGTGGAGGTGAAAACACAAGTAAAACGATTGCCGTAATTGCAAAGGGAGAGTCCCACGCATTCTGGCAGTCGGTTAAAAGCGGTGCCCAGGACGCTGCCGAAAAATACGGCTACACAATCACTTTCCGTGGCCCTGCGAGCGAATCGGCAAGGGATATTCCATCACAACAGGAAATGATACAGACTGCACTTTCAAACAATGTAGCCGGTATGGTTGTTGCAACAATAGGCGAGGGCTTTACAGACTCGCTCGTTCAGGCGTACGAACGAAAAATCCCTGTTGTGCAGTTTGACAGCGGTATCTGGGAAAAGGATATAGAAACACTTAACAACAATAATAAAAACCCCATAAAATCGTCGGTTGCGACAGATAATCGTATTGCAGCGGCACTTGCGGCAGAAAAATTTTACGAGGCGCTTCGGTCTGATATTTCAAAAAGCGAAAAGTATCTTCTGGGAATAATCCAGCACGATGAAACGCAAACGGGCATTGACCGTGCAGGCGGATTTGAGGAAAAATTTAAAGAACTTGCCGAGAAAAACGAGGACACAAAGGGAAAAGTTACAATCTACAAGGAAGTAAAGCCGGGCGATGCCGAAAATGCCTATAAGACGGCACTTGAGGCACTTACCGATAAAGGGGTATCTGCAATATTTATGTCAAACGAAGGCGTTGTAAAGCAGGTTTATGATGCCGCATCTGCCGCAGGAACAAAGTACGACAAAATAAAATTCTGTGGCTTTGACGGAGGAACAAAGCAGATAGAATGGATGAAAGCTACCAAGGGGCCAAAGCTTATCGGCTCTGTTGTTCAGGACTCCTACAACATCGGATACCGTGCAGTTGAGCAGGTAGTTTTTGCCATCGAGGACAAATCTTCCGAAAAAGAGGTCGCCATTGAGGGTGCATGGTGGGACAGTACCAATGTTGACGAAATGATTCAGAAAAATCTTGTTTACGAGGGTTAATATTTGTCCTGCAGGTGCATATATATGTCAAAGAGGTTTCAAAAGGATTTGAAATACAAAAATTAAAAAGGGGAGAAGTTAATGAGAAGAATTTTAAAGAAATCGGCAGTACTTTTAACAGTGGCGGCAATGGCGTTTTCTTGTGCGTCGGCGGCATTTGCGCAGTCCGAGATGGACAACATGGTTTTTGCGGGGTATGACCTTACTAATCCCGAAAGCCCAAACAGAATTTACAACGAGGTTATAAACGGTCAGTACACAAACAAGCAGGTGCTTGAGCCTGTTTCACCTCAGTGGAAAGCCGAGGGCTACGAGGCGGTTTACCCTTACGCAGGCTACAGCAGAATGTATCTTGACAACAAAAAACAGCCAATCACCGCATATAATAATCTCTTTCCGCAGTGGGAAACAAGGCGCAGGGATTATATGTGGGAAATGAAGTCGCCGTATATTATCTGGGAACGTCAGCAGACAAAGGTAAACGGCAAACAATGGCAGTGGGACTACGGTAATGAAAGCTTTGGAATTTCAGACTCAGTAGTTAAAACAAGAACAAACCGTCAGGCGTACGTTACCGATATCTCGATGAAAAAGTACGGCTTCGGAAGCTATCTTAAGGACGGCACTCCTCTTGATGATGCAAACGAAAAGATGTATCAATACTTCGGTGTAAAGGCATCTGACGAATGGAAACAGCTTGTAAATTCCACTCTTACAGTTCAAAAGCTCAGCGAAAAGGACGAAAATAACCGCTATGTTTTAACTGACGATTATTTAAGGTCAATAATTCCCGTAGTACGCAGTAAATATATAACTGCAAAGTTTAACGCAAAGGGAAATGCAGGCCTTGCTACAAAGAACGTTGCAGAGGAATATCTCCTCCACGCAGACGAAGGTTGGCAGTGGGACGGCGACTCCTTTGATGTTGTGTATAACGCTAAGATTGACTGGACAAAACCCTACTACGAAATGGCAGAACCTTACAACTACTACCAGTATCTTATAGTTGACGGCGTAGTGCTTGACGGTACAAACGGCAAGGACAGAATTCTTCGCTATACTGGCGGTAAGGCAACTCCCAAGGTAGAATGGAGATTCTCATTCTTCCAGCTTGCGAAGAATAGCGAGGGCACCGATGTATACGAAGTGGTAGAACAAAAATATGTCGACGGTGCTAAGGCAACAAATGCCCAGGGAGAGTATATCTACAGAATTCCCACAGGTGAGTATGCAAACACTTACTTTAAACTCAACGGAAACACAATAGAATACTGGGCGGTTGACCGCAGCGGCAACAAATCCCTGCTTGCTACAACTGAGAATACCACAGGAAATCTCGGCGGCCTTATAGACGCCTATATGAGCGGTTCCTTAAAATATAGCGGATACGTTCCATCAACAAACTGAAAGTAAAAAAACGGTGTGTTGGGCGGTTGGTCATAGGGAGAAGTCGGTTTTGAACTGACCTTTTCCGCTAAAAGTGCATCAAAAAAATCAGGTAATACGTCAGTATTACCTGATTTTTATTCTTTCTTTTAACGAAAAATTTCTATTTCAAAACTGCATAGCACTTTTAAGAGTGCATTTTTTGCTTCAGAACAAACAATAAAATCGCAGATTATCCTGGCGGATATCAAGATTTTTTGTGCAGTTATGGACTAAAAATGCCTCTTAAAAGCGAGTTATCCCTAAGACCAACCGCCCCTGCACACCGTTTTTTTTGTTTCTTCTTTTTAATATTTTTGTTGAAATAAAAAACATAAAATGCTATAATATAGTGAGACGGGATTTTTAATCGGGAAAGGATAGATTTTATATGAAAATACTTATTGTTGATGATGAAAAATTGCTCGTAAAGGGCATAAAATTTAATCTTGAACAGGACGGCTACGAAACAGAAGTTGCCTATGACGGCGAGGAAGCTCTTAAGCTTGCCCGCGATAAAAGCATATCCTTAATTGTGCTCGATTTAATGCTTCCCCATGTTGACGGGCTTACTGTTTGCCAGAAGATCCGTGAATTTTCGACAGTGCCGATAATTATGCTTACGGCAAAAACTGAGGATATGGATAAAATCTTAGGTCTTGAGTACGGTGCAGATGACTACCTTACAAAGCCGTTTAATATTCTTGAGCTTAAGGCAAGGATAAAGGCGATTTTAAGACGCAGCTCAAACGCGGGTGTTACAAGTGCAAAAAGTGTAACAACAGTCGGTGGAATAGAGCTTGACTATAATCTCAGAAGAATAAGAATAGGAGACAAGTCTATTGAACTTACCGCAAAGGAATTTGACCTGTGCGACCTTTTCATATCAAATCCGGGAAAGGTTTATTCAAGAGATAATCTCCTTGATATAGTATGGGGCTATGACTACCCCGGCGATATCAGAACGGTTGACGTTCACGTAAGAAGGCTTCGTGAAAAGATTGAGCCCGACGCAGCCGCTCCCACATATATACTTACAAAATGGGGGGTAGGTTACTATTTTAAAGAGAATTAAGGAGAATATGCACAGCATACGCTTCAAGCTTGTGCTGACATATTTTATAATAATCATACTCACATTGGGCTTTATAGGGACATACCTTACAAACTCAATGCAGCAGTATACACTTAATCAGAAAAAAATACAAACACTTTCTCAGGCTAACGTAATTGCGGGATATATTTCGCAGTATCAGGACCTCAGCGAAGAAAGTATTAACTTTTTGCTTGAACAGCAGCAGGTTGCAAGCAACAGCCGTGTGCTTATGCTTGATATGGACGCCAGAGTAACATATGATTCAAACAATGGCATAATGCAGGATATTTATATGCCGACGAGTGCTATTCTCAGTGCGATTGAGGGCAGTAACAATGTCGAAAAGATTTATGACCCCGACGGCGATCTCATCATCGGAGCAGCAGTGCCGACAATCAAGAATAAGGTTGTAACCGGTGTTATATATTACCAGACATCTGCTCAGGATACTGTTGATTTCATGAATCAGATTTGGATGACAATGCTTATGCTCGCTCTTTTAGTCAGCATAATAGTTGGCGTTGTAAGCTTTGTAATGGCAGGTATAATTACTGCGCCAATCACAGACCTTACAGAGAAAATAAGTAAAGCTGCAGATGAAAACACCGACTTTTTTATTGAAGAAAAACTGGGTGGAGAAGTCGGCAAGCTTGTAGATTCATTCAATAAGATAACCGACAAAATTCATACGCAGGAACAAAAAAGGCAGGAGTTTGTTTCAAACGCCTCGCACGAGCTTAAAACACCGCTGAGCTCTATAAAGCTTATCAGCGATTCGCTTCTCAATGTTCCCGATGCAACGCGTGAAATGACAAATGAATTTCTGACCGATATGAACATTCAGGTCGAAAGGCTTACAAGAATTGTAGATAAACTGCTTACTCTTACAAGAATGGATAATGAGCAAAACGTTTCAAGGATGGAATTTGCCGTAACCGACCTTACTGAGCTTTGTACAAATATCGTCAAGGCACTTCGCCCGCTTGCAGAGCAAAAACGTATCACGCTGAGTTATGAGGCGGAAACAACAATTTATTCCAAGGTTGAACGCGACAGAATCTGGGAAGCAATTTATAACATAATTGATAACAGCATCAAATATACAAAAGAAGGCGGAAATGTAGATGTCAGTGTCTTCAAAGAAGAAAACAACGTTATAATAACGGTTAAGGATACAGGCATCGGCATAGCATCGGAGGAAAAGTACAAAATCTTCGACAGATTTTACCGTGTGGATAAGGCCCGCGCCAGAGAAACGGGCGGTACGGGACTTGGTCTTTCCATTGCGCTTACTGCCGTTGAGCTTCACGGCGGTAACATTCAGGTAGACAGCGAGGAAGGTGTAGGAAGTACTTTCCGCATAATAATTCCCATTACGTTCAAATAATTTCGAAAGGAAGGGGTTATATGAAAAAGGTATTATCGCTCATAATTGTAATAGTCTTGTCAGTAACGCTATTTTCAGCGTGCGGAAAATCAGATAAAACAGTAAGCGTGTACTTTAAGGATGCAACCGAAAATAAGCTCAATGAGGAAAAACGTGCAGTACCTCAGGGAGATAAAAATGATGCAAAGGAAATTGCAAAATTTGCTTTAGCACAAATGATTGCAGGTCCGCAAAACGAGGGTAATAAGGCTCTGTTCCCCGAAAATACAAAGCTTTTGAGTATTGCCATCAATGGCGGTGTTGCAACGCTTGATTTTTCAAAGCCTTACAATGAAGCACGTGATGTTTCGGCGCTGCTTTTAAGACTTTCTATTGTAAATACGCTGTGCGGGATAAAGGGCATCGACGGTGTTGTAATAAATGTCGAGGGTAAGCCAATCGTTTCCGAAAGTACAGGCCGGGAATTTGGCGTGCTTTCGCTTGAAAACATAGCGTTTGAAACAAACGATGTTCAAAATGGCGAAAAAACGACAATCACTCTTTATTTCCCGCAGAAAAACGGTGATAAGCTTGTCCGCGAAACCCGCAGAATAAAGCTTCAGAGTGCCCTTTCGCTTGAAAAGGCAGTTATTGGTGAACTTATCAAAGGACCCGAAAAGGACGGATGCACCCGTTCGCTTCCCGCCGATACAAAGCTTATCGGTATAGAAACAAAAAATAATGTGTGCTTTGTAAACTTCTCAAGCGAGTTTGTTTCAAAGACGGCGCCCGGTTCTCTTACAACAACTCTTGCATTGTACTCGGTTGTAAACTCTCTTTGCGAGCTTGAAAACGTAGATAGCGTGCAGATACTTGTTAACGGAGAAAACGGTGTGGAATTTGGTAACTTCGTACTTGATATTCCCTACGAAAAGAATGACAGCATAGTAAAGTAATGACAAGTGCGATTGAAAAATCGCACTTTGTTTGCATATACGAAAGGAGAAAAGAAAATGAAGCTTTTAGAAATTAAAGAAATTCTTGGCGCAGAGGTTTTTGCAGGAGAGGAATTGATTGAAAAGGAAATACATTCTGCCTGCGGAAGCGACCTTATGAGCGATGTGCTTGCATTTGTAAAGGACCAGGCACTTCTTCTTACAGGCCTTGTTAACGGTCAGGTTGTACGCACTGCAGAAATGATGGACATAAAGGCAATAATCTTTGTCCGTGGGAAAAAGCCTACAGAGGAGGTTATAACGCTTGCAAAGGAATTCGGCATTGTGATTATGTCGACACAGTATGCTATGTATGCATCGTGCGGAAAGCTCTACAGTGCAGGCCTCGGCGTTAATGAGGTGGAGTGATGGGGGATTTCGTAAAACTTCACTACAATGTAGATAAAGACGATTTTACCCTTGCGGGCGAGGCGAGCAGTGCTACTAAAAAGGTGCTTAAGCAGCTTGGATTTTCAGCCGAGGTTATCCGCAAGGTAGCAATAGCTATGTACGAGTGTGAGATAAATATGGTAATTCACGCTAACGGCGGTGAAATAGATGTTGAGATTTTACCGGAAAAAATAGTAATGATACATAAAGATAAGGGCCCCGGAATAAAAGATATAGAAGCCGCTATGACGGCAGGCTATTCAACCGCAAGCGAAAAGGTGCGCGAGCTTGGCTTTGGCGCGGGAATGGGGCTTCCGAATATGAAAAAGTATACCGATAAGCTCGAAATAAAAACCGAGATAGGCGTTGGAACAACGGTTGAAATGACGGTGCTTGTCTGAAAGGGGGAAAACTCCTGTGGAAAAGGAAAAAAGTATAATCTATCATAGCGTACGTCTTGAACAGGATGCGTGCAAGGGATGTACTACGTGTATGCGTTCGTGTCCTACTCAGGCAATCCGTGTTCAGAACGGGAAGGCTAAGATAATAAATGAGCGTTGTATTGACTGTGGTGAGTGCGTAAGGCGCTGCCCTTACCACGCAAAAAAGGTCGTATGCGACTCTATCGAAAATCTTAAGAATTACAAATACAATGTGGCACTCCCTGCACCTGCCTTTTGCAGTCAGTTCAAAAGAGCAGAGGATATCGACATCGTGCTTTATGCACTTACGCAAATTGGCTTTGACGATGTTTTCGAGGTTGCAAGGGGTGCTGAGGTAATAACTCAAAAAGTAAAGGAAATGATAGGGGAAGGAAAACTAAAAAAACCTGTAATTTCTTCAGCTTGCCCTGCTGTTGTAAGACTTATTGCAGTGCGTTTTCCGTCGCTTGCCGATAATATTATTCCGCTTACATCTCCGATGGAGTGTGCGGCACAGATGGCAAGGGAAGAGGCTCGTAAAAAGACGGGGCTTGCAGACGAAGAAATCGGCGTTTTCTTTATATCGCCGTGCACGGCAAAAATTACTGCCGTAAAACAACCGCTTGCAATTAACAAATCTGCGGTAAGCGGTGTTGTACCTATCAAGGATATTTATATGCTGCTGGCGCATAAGCTTGATAAAATCACTGAAGAAGTTCCAAGCCTTTCAAAAGCAGGCAAAAACGCAGTATCGTGGGCACGCAGCGGCGGTGAGGCAAACGCTCTTGGAATAGATAACTTCGTTTGCGTTGACGGGATACATAATGTAGTTAAAATTCTTGAAGAAATCGAAGACGATAAACTCAGCGACATAGACTTTATCGAGGCTCTTGCCTGCGTCAGTGGGTGTACGGGCGGTCCGCTTAATGTCGAAAACGATTTCGTTGCGAATTCACGCCTGAGAAATCTTGTAAAGGATTTGCCTGAGGTTTGTTCTCAGCAGACAGATAACATAAATGTTGTGTGGGACAAAAAACCTGAATACAAGCCCATCTCCCCGCTTGACGAAAACATGGCGGAGGCAATGCGAAAGATGGCTCTTATGGAAGAGATATACGCACGCCTTCCACAGCTTGACTGCGGCAGTTGCGGTAGCCCGAGCTGTCGTGATTTTGCGGAGGATATCGTCAGGGGCAAGGCAAAAGAGCGTGATTGTATTTTCAGACTGCGTGAGAAGATTGAGCTTCTCGGCAAGGAAATTACAGAGCTTGGTAAAATGATTGACTGAGGTGAAACAAATGACAGTTAAAGAAATAGCGCAAAAGCTTTCTCTGAATACGGTTATTGAGGCAAACGAAGATGCTTGCGTAAGCGGTTGTTATATTGGCGATTTGCTCAGCCTTGTTATGAGCAAGGCTCAAAGCGGTGATGCGTGGATAACAATTCAGGGCAACGTAAATGTTCCTGCAGTGGCATCGCTTACAGGCACTGCTATGGTAATCTTAGCAGAGGGGATGGCACTTGACGAAAACGCAAGAATGCGTGCAGAGGATGAGGGCATTGCAATCTACTCATCAGAAAAAAGTGCGTATGCGCTTGCGTGCGAAATTAAAGAGTGCCTATGAGATACTTCTACGATTTACACATTCATTCGTGCCTTTCGCCCTGCGGCGATATGGATATGACGCCTCACAATATTGCGGGGATGAGCCATATAAACGGGCTTGATATTATTGCCGTGGCAGACCATAACACTGCCCGCAATATAAGAGCTGTGAGTGAGGCGGCTAAGGAGTACAACATACTGGTTGTGCCCGCAATCGAGGCGGAATCTGCGGAAAATATCCACTTGTTGTGTTTGTTTCCGACTATTTCCGATGCCGAAAAAATGGGAGAGATTTTAGAAGAACATCTCCCGTCCGTAAAAAACCGCCCCGATATATTCGGCGAGCAAACCGTAATGAATGAGCTGGACGAAGAACAAGGCACGGTTGAAAAGCTTCTCATAAATGCCACAGACCTGCCGCTTGAACAAATAAAAGAGCTTGCGCAGTCCCTTGGCGGTGTGTGTATGGCGGCTCATATCGACCGTGAAAAGAACGGAATTAACGCAATTTTGGGATGCGTTCCAAAGGAGCTTGGCTTTACCGCTCTTGAGATTTCGTCAAAGGCACCCGCGGATTATCCAAGGGAAGAAAACTACTTTTACATAACAAACAGCGACGCACATTATCTTACGGATATAGCAGAAAAAACCAACTCAATAGAGCTTAAAAACAAGACTATTGACGAATTGTTAAGAAAATTAAAAAAATTTAGCTAAAAAGATAGATTTATATAGACAAGCTGATAATAGTTTGATATAATATTCTATTAGTAGAGTGAATTTACAAGGAGGTCTAAAAAAATGAGCAAACAGGCAGTTATTCCTTTTAAGGGAACAGCAGAGCAGGAAAAAGAGCTTATGCAGGTTATTGCAGAGCACAGGGGCCAAGAGGGTGCACTTATTCCCGTTTTGCACAAGGCTCAGGAAATTTACGGATATCTTCCCATTGAAGTGCAGACTATGATTGCAGAAGGTCTCGACGTAACTCTTGCAGAGGTTTATGGCGTTGTAACTTTCTATACACAGTTCTCACTCAATCCCAAGGGAGAGCACAAAATCGCAGTATGTCTCGGAACAGCTTGCTACGTTAAAGGAAGCGGCGACATTCTGGACAAATTCAAACAGATACTTGGTATCGAAGTTGACGAATGTACACCTGACGGTAAGTTCTCAATCGAGGCTACACGTTGCATAGGTGCGTGTGGTCTTGCGCCGGTTCTTACTGTTGATGAAGATGTTTACGGAAGACTCGTTGTTGACGATGTACCGGGCATCCTTGAAAAATATATGAACTGATTATGCAGGAAATAAGCTTAAATATTTTGGATATTGTCCAAAATTCCATTCGTGCTGAGGCTAGCCTCATTGAAATAAACATCTTTGAGGATACAAAGGAAGACATTTTTTCCTTTTACGTTAAAGATAACGGATGTGGTATGAGCGAAGAAATGCTTAAACAAGTCAGCGACCCGTTTGTTACAACAAGAACAACACGCAAGGTCGGTCTTGGAATATCGCTTTTAAAGGCCGCTGCACAGGCAACAGGCGGTGATGTTGAGCTCGAGAGCACTCTCGGTGTCGGAACAAAGCTTTGTGCAAGCTTTAAACATTCTCACATTGACCGTCAGCCACTTGGCGATATCGGCTCTGTTATAGTAACGCTTATAACAACAAACCCCAGGATAGATTTTATCTATTCTCATAGGTATAACGGGCAGGAATTTATGCTTGATACTATGGAACTGAGAAAAGTTCTTGGAGATGAGGTAAGCCTTTCGGAGATAAGCGTTATGCAGTGGATTAGTGAATATTTAAAAGACGGTCTGTCAGAAATTTATGGAGGTGTATTATAGATGAAAAGCATAGCAGAACTTGAGGCTATCAAGAAAAGAGTTCTTGATAACGTAAATTTAAGAAAAGAAAGAGAAGATGGCATCAGAATAGTTGTGGGTATGGCAACTTGCGGTATTGCAGCAGGTGCACGCCCTGTTATGACAGCATTTTTGGAAGAGGTTGCAAAGCGTCAGCTCGGTAATGTTGTAGTTGAGCAGACAGGTTGCATCGGTGTATGCCGTCTTGAACCTATTGTTGAGGTTTATATTCCCGGTGAGGAAAAAACTACTTATGTTAAAATGACACCTGATAAGGTTGCTAAGATTGTTGCTGAGCACATCGTTAACGGTCGTGCAGTAGCAGAATACACAATCGGTGCAGCAGAGAACTGAGAAGGGAGTTGTAAATAATGGAATTATACAGAGCTCATGTGCTTGTCTGCGGTGGTACAGGCTGTACTTCATCAGGCAGTATGCAGTTAGTTGACGAGTTTGAAGAACAACTCAAGAAAAACGGTCTTGAAAAAGAAGTTAAGGTTGTTAAAACAGGATGTTTCGGTCTTTGTGCGCTCGGTCCCATCGTTGTAGTTTATCCCGAAGGTGCATTCTACAGCCGTGTTGAAAAGGATGACGTAGCAGAGATCGTTTCTGAGCATCTTCTCAAGGGTAGAATTGTTAAACGCCTTGTTTACAGTGAAACTGTTGAGGAGGATACTATCAAATCTCTTAACGAGGTAACATTCTACAAAAAGCAGATGCGTGTTGCACTTCGTAACTGCGGTGTTATCAACCCCGAAAACATTGAAGAATATATAGCTTTCGACGGATACAAGGCATTGGCAACAGTGCTTACTGAAAAAACTCCTCAGGAAGTTATTGATATTATTAAAGAGTCAGGTCTCCGCGGACGTGGCGGCGGTGGTTTCCCCACAGGCTTAAAGTGGGAGTTCGCTTCAAAGAGCGTTAACGAACAGAAATACGTTTGCTGTAACGCCGACGAAGGTGACCCGGGTGCATTCATGGATAGAAGTATCCTTGAGGGCGATCCCCACAGCGTGCTTGAAGCTATGGCTATTGCAGGTTACGCAATCGGTGCAAATCAGGGTTATATCTACATCCGTGCAGAGTACCCCATTGCCGTTCAGCGTCTTCAGATTGCTATTGACCAGGCTAAAGAGTATGGTATGCTTGGCGACGATATCTTCGGCACAGGCTTCAGCTTTAATGTTGAACTTCGTCTTGGTGCAGGTGCGTTCGTTTGTGGTGAGGAAACTGCTCTTATGACATCTATCGAAGGTCATCGTGGTGAGCCCAGACCTCGTCCTCCGTTCCCTGCAGTTAAGGGTCTTTGGGGCAAGCCCACAATCCTTAACAACGTAGAAACTTATGCAAATATTCCCGTTATCATCAATAACGGTGTTGAATGGTTTACATCAATCGGTACTGAAAAGAGCAAGGGTACAAAGGTATTCGCTCTCGGTGGTAAGATTCACAACACAGGTCTTGTTGAAGTTCCGATGGGTACAACTCTTCGTGAAGTTGTTGAGGAAATCGGTGGCGGTATCCCCAACGGTAAGAAATTCAAGGCAGCTCAGACAGGTGGCCCCTCAGGCGGATGTATCCCTGCTTCTCTCATAGATACACCTATTGACTACGATTCACTTATTTCAATCGGTTCTATGATGGGATCAGGTGGCCTTATCGTAATGGATGAGGACAACTGTATGGTTGACATCGCTAAGTTCTTCCTTGAATTCACAGTTGACGAATCATGCGGTAAGTGTTCACCCTGCCGTATCGGTACAAAGCGTCTTCTCGAAATCCTTGATAAAATCACTAAGGGTAATGGTACTCTTGAAGATATTGACCGTCTTGAGCTTCTTTGCAACAGCATCAAGAATGCTTCTCTTTGCGGTCTCGGTCAGACAGCTCCCAACCCCGTACTTTCAACTCTCAGATACTTCAGAGATGAGTATATTGCACACGTTGTTGACAAAAAGTGTCCTGCAGGCGTATGTAAATCACTTCTCAACTTTGAAATCATTGCGGACAAGTGTAAGGGTTGCTCAGCTTGTTCAAGAAAGTGCCCTGTTGGCGCAATTTCAGGCGAGATTAAGAAGCCGTTTGTTATTGATACAGCAAAATGTATTAAGTGCGGAGCTTGCATAGAGACATGTAAGTTCGACGCTATCATTAAGAAGTAAGAAAGGGGTGCATTGAAATGGAAATGGTTAATTTAAAAATCAATGGTCAGGATATAACAGTTCCTGCCGGTTATACAGTTTTAGAGGCTGCACGCAGTGCAGGTATAGAAATTCCTACGCTTTGCTACCTTAAGGATATCAGCCAGACAGGCTCTTGCAGAATGTGTCTTGTTGAAATAAAAGGCGGAAGAGCACTTCAGGCAGCTTGCGTTTACCCCGTAAGCGAAGGTCTTGAAGTAATGACAAACACTCCCAAGGTAAGAGAAACAAGACGTGTAACTCTTGAACTTTTGCTTTCAAACCACGACAAAAAGTGCCTTACCTGCGTAAGAAACCGTAACTGTGAGCTTCAGGCTCTTGCTGAAGAGCTTGGTGTTGACGATATCAAGTACGAAGGCGTAAGAACAGAATATGAGATTGACGACCTTTCACCCTCTATTGTAAGAGATAACAACAAGTGCGTGCTTTGCCGCAGATGTATAAGCGTTTGTAAGAACGTCCAGACAGTTGGCGTTATCAACACAATGGAGCGTGGATTTAAGACTCAGGTTACTTGTGCATTTGAAGAAAGCCTTGGAAACGTTGCCTGCGTTAACTGCGGTCAGTGTATTGCAGTTTGCCCCGTAGGTGCACTTCGTGAAAAGGATTCTCTTGAAGATGTATGGAATGCTCTTGCAGACAGTGAAAAGCACGTTGTTGTGCAGACTGCTCCTGCAGTTCGTGCCGCTCTCGGTGAGGAATTCGGCTTTGAGATGGGTACACCTGTAACAGGCAAGATGGCAGCGGCTCTCCGCCGTATCGGCTTTGACAAGGTGTTTGATACAGACTTCAGTGCTGACCTTACAATTATGGAAGAGGGTACTGAGCTTATTGAAAGAATGACAAATGGCGGAAAGCTTCCGATGATTACATCAT
>JAZRPN010000126.1:0-6780 GCA_045649225.1 Clostridia bacterium
CTTCTTTTTGAGCGAGCGGATTATGGTGTGAGTTCCGTAAAGATTCTTTGAGTAATATGGACTGCTGAGGGCTGTGTTAAATGCACGGACGTGTGGCTTACGTTAAGAGCCGGAAGTATGGTAGTACTTCTCCAAGTGCGCAGCTTAGCTGTGAATCAAGGTGGTACCGCGGATAATATGTTTATTCGTCCTTGGCAGATGTATTTCTGTCAAGGATTTTTATTTTATCAGGAGGAACCTAAAATGACTAAACGATGGCGAATTTGCGAATAATAAATTTCGAAGACAATAAATTATTAATTGGAGGAAATAATAATGAACTACGGTAATATCAATTTCGATACATATTTTAAAAACTACCCCGATGCAGACGGTTACTTTGGAAAATACGGCGGTTGCTACATTGCTGATAATCTTAAAGAGGCAATGCGCGAAATTACAGACGCTTACTATACAATTTGCAAATCAAGCAAGTTTATAAGCGAGCTCAGAAGAATTCGCAAGGATTTCCAGGGCAGACCTACCCCTATCTCCCATCTTGAGCGTTTGTCAGATAAGCTTGGCAACGGTGTTCAGCTCTATGTTAAAAGAGAGGACTTAAACCATACCGGTGCACACAAGCTTAATCACTGTATGGGCGAAGCTCTTCTTGCAAAATATATGGGTAAGAAAAAGGTTATTGCAGAAACAGGTGCAGGTCAGCACGGTGTGGCACTTGCTACCGCAGCTGCATACTTTGGTCTTGAATGCGATATTTATATGGGTAGTGTTGATATCAAAAAGCAGGCACCCAACGTTGCAAGAATGAAAATTCTCGGCGCAAATATAGTTGAGGTAACTCACGGTCTTGCAACTCTTAAAGAAGCTGTCGACGCCGCTTTTGAGGCTTACAGCAAGGAATACAAGGACGCAATTTACTGCATAGGCTCTGTTCTTGGTCCTCACCCATTCCCTATGATGGTAAGAGACTTCCAGAGCGTTGTAGGTATTGAGGCAAGAGAGCAGTTCCTTTCTATGACAGGTGAACTTCCCGATGCAGTTGTTGCATGTGTAGGCGGCGGTTCAAATGCAATGGGTATGTTTGCAGGCTTTTTAAATGACCCTGTTGACATCTACGGCGTAGAGCCCCTTGGCAGAGGCGAAAAGCTTGGTGATCACGCTGCTAGCCTTAAATATGGAACAGAGGGTATTATGCACGGATTTAACAGCATAATGCTTAAGGATGAAAACGGCGAGCCTGCTCCCGTATACTCTGTTGCAAGCGGTCTTGACTATCCTTCAAGCGGCCCTGAGCACGCATTCTTGCAGGATTTGGGCAGAGTAAAATATGACGTGGTAAACGATGAAGAAACAATTGATGCATTCTTCACTCTTTCAAGGCTCGAGGGTATTATCCCCGCAATTGAAAGTTCTCACGCTGTAGCTTACGCTATGAAGCTTGCAAAACAAATCGGCAAAGGTTCTATCCTCATTAACCTTTCCGGCAGAGGCGACAAGGATATGGATTATATTATTGAAAATTATGGAATCAGATAATTTTTAAATTCCACTAAATGCCAAAATTTTAAGTACATAAATACTCCTTTTTTGCAGACAATAATCTTGTAAAATCAATGCAAAAAAGGAGTATTTTATATATGAAAGCAACAGGGATTGTTAGAAGAATTGACGACCTTGGTCGTGTTGTTATACCCAAAGAAATCAGACGCACACTCCGCATCAAGGAGGGCGATCCACTCGAGATTTTTACAGAGCGTGATGGCGAAGTTATCTTTAAAAAATATTCGCCAATCGGCGAGCTTGGCGACTTTGCCACAGGTTATGCCGAAACTCTTTCGAAAACGATTGGAACAGCCGTTGTTATAACGGATAAAGACAATGTTATCGCAGTTTACGGCGCCCCCAAAAGGGAGCTTGCCGAAAAAAGAATAAGCGACGATGTCGAAAAGCTTCTCGAAAACAAGAATATGTTTGTAATTGATAACACTACGGAAAGTGTGCCGGTTGTTGACGGCACTTCAAAATATTATGCAAGTGTTGTTGCCCCGATTGTAAGTGAGGGCGACGCTATAGGAAGCGTTATTATGATTTCTGACAGCGAGAAAAAGAACGTGGGCGAAGTTGAGCAAAAGCTTTGTCAGAGTGCGGCAGGATTCCTCGGGAAACATATGGAGGTATAAAAAAAGCTTTACGGTAAAACCGTAAAGCTTTTTTATTTACTGAAGTTTATTTATAAACTGTTCGAGTCTGTCAATACCCTCTTTGATATTCTCCATGCTTGTTGCATAGCTCCATCTTACGTGGATATCACTGTCAAATCCACTACATGGAACAACTGCAACTTTTTGCTCATCAAGTAGAAGATTTGCAAAATCGTCTGAGCCTGAGATTACCTTATCACCAAGCTTTTTGCCGATGAGCTTTGAAATGTTCATCATAACATAGAACGCACCATCGGGCATAATGCAGGATACACCGTCAGCCGCATTTATACGCTCAACCATATAGTTTTTACGTTTTTCAAACTCGCTGCGCATCTTAATAACTTCATCCATTGAACCGTTAAGAGCTGCTACCGCTGCCTTTTGCGCGATTGAGTTGGGGTTACTTGTTGAATGGCTCTGTACATTTGCCATAAGCTTTGCAATTGTGGCATTTGATGCAGTGTAGCCGATTCTCCAGCCTGTCATAGCATAAGTCTTACTTACACCATTAATGATAATTGTGAGGTCCTTTATATCATCACCAAACGAAGCTATTGAAACATGCTTTTTGTCGCCGTAAATAAGATGCTCGTAAATTTCGTCAGAAATAACATAGATGTTTTTCTCAACACACATTTTAGCAATCTTTTCAAGCTCTTGCGCCGAGTAAATCATACCGGTCGGGTTTGAGGGAGTGTTGATAATGATAGCACGTGTCTTGTCTGTTATAGCCTTTTCAAGCTTTTCTGCAGAAACAAGGAAGTTATCACTTTCATCAGCCTTAACAAGCACGGGAACACCATCGTTAATCTTTATCATTTCAACATAGCTTACCCAACAAGGTGTCGGAACAATAACCTCATCACCGGGATTTAAAATAGCACCGAGAGCGTTAACAAGAGAATGCTTTGCACCGTTTGAAACAACGATATTGCTTGTATCATAGTCAAGATTGTTATCTCTCTTAAACTTATCAACAATAGCTTTTTTAAGCTCTACAGTACCTGATGCAGGTGTGTAGCGTGTGAAGCCGTCGTTAATAGCATTAATTGCTGCTTCTCTTATATGTGCAGGGGTGTCAAAATCAGGCTCACCTGCACCAAAGCCAACAACATCTACACCGTTTGCTTTCATTTCTTTGAACTTTGAGTCAATAGCAAGTGTAGAAGAAGGGCTTATTGACGAAAACTTTTTGGATAAATACATAAATTTAATCACCACCATAAAAATATCTTATATATTCTATACTATTTTATTTGATATTGCAATATTTATTTTTGTTTTTTTGAAAAATATCCTTTTCGGTCTGCATCTTCAATGATTTCAGATGCCAAATCATAGGCTATGGGCATACCTTTTTTCAGTATTTCTTCCCTGTTTTGCACTTTTTCCTTCAAAACATCTCCTTTACGCCACGTATGTCCGTTTGTAAAGAAGTTATTGATAAGAGGCTGCAATCTGTCAAGAGATGCTGCAAAAAGAGCCTCGTTTGTCTCTTCAGCATCAAATTCAAGCCAAAGCTTTTTGAGCTCCTCCCCTTTTTCTTTCGGAAGAATGGAAAAAAGCTTTTCTGCCGATTTCATTTCGCGTATGTTTTTATCCGCACCTGCTTTTTCGTCATAGCAAAATGTATCACCCGCGTAGATTTCCACAAGGTCGTGGACAAGCACCATCTTAATCACTTTGTCTATATCGGTGCCCTCGGGAGCATAATCCCCTAAAAGCATTGCCATAAGCGCCAGATGCCAGGAATGCTCCGCATCGGTTTCCCTCCTGGAGCCATCAGCAAGAAGTGTCTGTCTGTAGATGCTTTTCATTTTATCGCAAACAGACGAAAACTGAATACTTTTATTAAAGTCAATATCTAAATTTCCTTCGTGTAATTTATCAGCCATCGATATTCCTCCGCAGTTAAGTATTCTTTATACAGCTTCTGACATTTTAAATTATAATCGTTAAGCCAACATTTTTCTTCGCTTGATAAAAGTTCTGGCAAAAGATTCTCTGTTCCTATAGGGCAAAAGTTAAGAACTTCAAACCCAAGAAATTCCCCGTATTCGCTACTGTGTTTTTTTACAACGCTTAAATGGTTTTCAATTCGTATACCAAATTCGTTTTCTTCATAAACACCAGGCTCATCAGTAACTGTCATACCACATTTCAGTTCAACATCACCCGCCGGGGAAATTGTTTGAGGACCTTCGTGCACACAAAGAAGATAACCTACACCATGCCCTGTGCCATGGCGATAATTTTTACCCAGACTCCAGAGCGGTTCTCTTGCCAAAATATCGATGCTTTTGCCTGTACTTCCTTTTGGAAAAACGGCTTGGGAAAGAGCAATATTACCTTTGAGCACAAGCGTGTAAAGTTTTTTTACTTCACACGGGATTTCGCCCAAAATAAGTGTACGAGTGGTGTCGGTTGTGCCCTCTGTGTATTGCCCACCCGTATCAATCAAAAGCATCGCCTTCTTCCCGATTTTTGTGCAATTACTTTTTTGAGGTGTATAGTGAACTATAGCAGCGTTTTTCCCAAATGCAGCTACAGTGCAAAAAGATGGATATAAATACCCCTTGCTTTGTGTTCTGTATTTCTCAATTATATCTTGTACATCACACTCATCAATAGTTCCAACTGATGAATAAATCTCATAAAAGCTTTTAATAAGCGCAATATTTTCCTTAATATAAGCCTTTTTTATATTCGAAAGCTCGGTTTCATTTTTAATTGCTTTCATGCTCTGTATAAAATCATCGTTGGTTTTTATTTTACAGTTTGTGGAATTTATAATTTCATAATTTGTTTCAGCAAAGTCTGCTACAAGCAATTTGTTTTTATCAAGCTTTCTCAAAAACTCGTAAAACTCGTCGTACTCTCTTATTTCATAACAAGTCGCAGATAAATCTTCGGTTTTTTCTTTATGAGCGAACAAAATAACCTTATCTTTTGATACAAACAAAAACGAAAGCATAACGGGAGTGTATAAAACATCGCTTCCACGTATGTTAAGAAGCCACATTATAGAATCTGCCATTGCAGTAACATAATAATCGGCACATTTTTCTTCCATCAGTTTACGAAGTCTGTTTATTTTGCTTTCTGCGGATTCGCCCGCATAAGTTTCGCTTAAAGAAAAAGCCTTTCCCATAGGTATGGGAGGCTTGTTTTCCCAAAGAACAGATGCATCAAAATGAGGCCTTAAAACGATTTCCTTATCGAGTAGCTTTGATTTGATTTTATCGAGATATTTCTTGGAAAACAGCCTTCCGTCAACCCCGACAATCTGTCCTTTTGAAAGATTATTTAAAAGAAATTCTTCAATGCTTATTGTTTCTTTTTCAGACGCACGATAAAGTTTAATACCAGTACCTTTAAGTTCATTTTCTGCCTGAATATAATATCTGCCGTCAGTCCAAAGTCCACTATCATTTGCAGTAACAACAAGCGTTCCTGCAGAGCCTGTGAAACCTGAAAACCATTCTCTCAGCTTATAACTATCACAGGTATATTCGCTAAGATGCGGGTCAGATGTTGGAATAATGCAAGCATCAACACCGCTATCACTCATAAACTGACGAAGAAGCGAAAGTTTATCATTCATATCAATCACCAATAGATAATTGGGAGACTGCATTAAGGCTTAAATCTCCCCTTATTCCTGAAATGTAGTTGTAGTATCCCGCGCACGATATCATCGCCGCATTATCCGTGCATAGATTTAACGGCGGGCAATAAAACTCCATATTATTTTTCTTTGCATATTCTGCCATCTGTTCGCGAAGACAAGTGTTTGCCGCAACACCACCCGCTAAAGCAATTTTATTGCAATTAACGCTTTTTGCAGCGGCAATTGTGTTATCAACCAAAACATCGCACACTGCTTGCTGAAAGGATGCTGCAATATCTGCCTTGAAAAGTTCTTCCCCTTTTTGTTCTGCAGTATGAACATAGTTTATTACCGCAGTTTTAAGCCCACTGAAGCTGAAATCAAAATTGTTATGCGGTCTGGGAAATTTTATAGCAGATGGATTTCCTTCTTTTGCAAGCTCATTTACCTTTGGTCCACCCGGATATCCAAGACCGAGAACTCTCGCAACCTTATCAAAAGCCTCGCCTGCTGCATCGTCTGTTGTTGCACCCAGTATATCAAAACTTCTGTAATCCTTAATGTGAAGTATATGACTGTGCCCACCTGATGCAACAAGACTCACAAATGGCGGGTCAAGTTTTTTATCAGCAATATAGTTAGCCGCAATATGCCCTTGTATATGATTCACGGGGATAAGAGGCTTCTTTATTGCATAAGCAAATGCCTTTGCAACAGATACCCCAACCAAAAGAGCCCCGATAAGCCCGGGATTATAGGTAACCGCTACTGCATCTAATTCATCCTTAGAGATTGATGCCTGCTTTAATGCCTCATCGATAACAAAGATTATTTTTTCTATATGATTTCTCGACGCAATTTCGGGAACTACGCCACCATAAATTTCGTGCAAGGGAATTTGTGTGTATACAACATTAGAAAGCACTTCCCTGCCGTCTTTTGTAACGGAAGCTGCTGTTTCGTCGC
>JAZRPN010000127.1:0-5734 GCA_045649225.1 Clostridia bacterium
CGCCATGATATTGCATAGCAGTTAAAAAGCCCATGTGATGAGCAAACTGCAATTATCAGAATAATAATTGATTTAATATTATTTTTGATGAGAGCGATGCCAAGTACATCAAGGCTGTTGAAGCGAAGTGCCGTAGCAGCCTGAACTGCAAGCAAAATAACAAGCAGGTCAAAAAAAAGAAAAATGAATATTCTCTGCAAATTCTTTATTTTTATAGATGTTGAATAACGCATGAGCTTTATCCTTTCAGACATAATATATCTTTTTTATTATATTATATAAAATTACACTTGTCAACCATATACATTTTGGTAGAATTGCACGAAATTTTCTTCCTATTTATATACAAGCATAATAAAAGCGTTTGAGGTTTGTCTGCCTCAAACGCTTTTGTTTCTTAATAAATAGGATACTTATCGCAAAGCTCTTTAACCGCACTGATAACAGTTTCCTTGCTTGCCTCAAAATCAGTTGCAACAAGCTTAATAAGATGTGCAATTATCTTCATATCCTCTTCCTTAAAGCCACGGCTTGTAATTGCAGGTGTTCCAACACGGATACCACTCGTTACAAACGGGCTTTGAGGGTCATTAGGAATTGCATTTTTATTTACAGTAATGTGCACTTCGTCAAGACGATGTTCCATTTCCTTACCTGTTATATCAAACGCACGAAGGTCAATAAGCATAAGGTGATTATCAGTATCGCCTGAAACTATATTAAAGCCTTCCTCTTTAAGATGTGTGCAAAGCGCTTTTGCATTTTTAACAATCTGCTTTTGATATTCTTTAAACTCATCGGTAAGCGCCTCACCAAAGGCAACGGCCTTTGCAGTGATAATGTGCATAAGCGGACCACCCTGAGTCCCGGGGAAAATTGCCTTGTCTATCTGCTTAGCATACTGCTCTTTACAGAGAATAAGACCGCCACGGGGACCGCGAAGTGTTTTGTGTGTTGTTGTTGTTACAACGTCAGCAACAGGAACGGGGTTCGGATGAAGACCTGCCGCAACCAAGCCTGCAATGTGAGCCATATCAACCATAAGGATAGCACCCACTTCATCAGCTACTGCACGGAATTTGTCGAAATCTATTGTTCTTGAATAAGCACTTGCGCCTGCCACGATAAGTTTGGGCTTGCACTCGAGTGCAATACTACGCATTTTATCATAATCAATAAGACCTGTCTCATCATCAACACCGTAAGGAACGATGTTAAAATACTTACCGCTGATGTTTACAGGTGAACCGTGCGACAAATGGCCACCGTGCGCAAGATTCATACCCATAACTGTGTCGCCGGGATTTAAGAAAGCAAAGAAAACAGCAAGATTTGCACTCGCACCACTATGTGGCTGAACATTAGCGTGCTCTGCACCGAATATCTTCTTTGCACGTTCGATAGCTATTACTTCAACCTCGTCGACAAACTCACAACCGCCGTAGTAGCGCTTTCCGCTGTAACCCTCGGCGTATTTATTTGTCAAAACACCACCTGCCGCAAGAAGCACTGCCTTTGAAACAATATTTTCAGAAGCTATAAGTTCAATATTGTTGCGCTGACGGTTAAGTTCTCTGCCACAGGCAGCATAAACTTCACTATCATACTGATTAAGTTCTTCAAAAAAGTTCATTCGATTATTCCTCACTTTTTAATTTTGTATACAAAGTGTTAAAAACGCCACACTTTGTTGATTATTATATCATAAAAACTATCCCAATGCAATAGATTGTTGTCTTGTTTTTCCAAATTATAATCCCTTTACAATATCTCCAACGTTATCAAGCACATACTTGGGTCTGTACGGGAAATTGGCAATCTGCTCTTTAGATGTTACACCACTGAGCACAAGCACAGTATCCATATTGGATTCGATACCTGCGAGGATATCTGTATCCATTCTGTCGCCTATCATAGCAATGTCGGAGCTATGGCAGTCAATCCTTTTAAGAGCATGCCTGAACATAAGAGGATTGGGTTTTCCTATAAAATACGCTTTTTTGCCCGTTGCAATTTCTACCGGGGCAATAAGGGAGCCTGTTGCAGGCATAATACCATATTCGGTGGGACCTGTAGTATCGGGATTAGTGCCAATAAGCTTTGCACCCTTATTTACAAGGGCAATTGCCTTTTCTATTTTTTCGAAGTTATATGTGCGGGTCTCACTTACTATAACGTAGTCGGGGTTGACATCGTTAGTATATATTCCGTTATCATAAAGTGCATTTATGATGCCTGCCTCCCCTATTACATAGGCAGAGCAACCGGGATGCTGATGTGCCAAAAAGGAAGCTGTTGCCTGTGCACTTGTATAAAAATGCTCCTGCGAAACCTCAAGCCCGATGCGTGCAAGCTTGTACTGCAACTCGACAGGGGTTTTTTCGGGGCTGTTTGTAAGGAAGATAAATTGCTTTTTCTCATCAATCATCCAGTTAACGAATTCTCGCACGCCATCAAGGATTTTATTCCCATGGTAGATAACGCCGTCCATATCACATATAAAACCTTTTTTATTACGCAAGTTTTCCATAAGATTTCTCCTTCGCTATTTTCTTCCTATATTTTATATGTTTTGCGTGCAAAAGTCAATTATAAGCAACAAAAAAAAGGTACGGATAAACCGTACCTTTTTAATTAGCTTTTTACCAAGACCATGTGTTGTTAGCCATCTGGCTAACAGTCTCAGAAAGCTGAGCAACATCACCCTTGAGGTCTTCACTACCGAGAGCTTCTGCAATTTTTTCTGCAGCATATGTTTCAACGCTACCAGTAATTACATCAACAGTATCAAGAGCTAATGTTTCAATTTCAGGTGTTATATACTTTTTCATATCTATCATTACCTCCTAATTATTCTGCATCTTTGAATGCGCCGTAAGCTTCGTTAGTGTAGTAATCCTGACCGTCAACATCGAAGATTGCACCAACATTGTCTATTTCGATTGCGTCGCCAGCAAATTCGCCATCAACTACAGCACCATTCTTAACTACTGCTGCGAATGCTGCATCACCAGTTACCTTAATACCAAGCTGAACAGCGTCTGCTGAGAAGTAGAATTCATCGTCTGCTTCAAATACCCATTTCATCTTGTTGATAGTCTTTTCGCCTTCACCAAATGAAACCTTGATACCTACAGGCTGTGCTGAGTAGTCTGAAGTGGGGCTCTTAACCAAATCAAGAATTGTGTCATCGCCCTCAATCACTACAGGATCAAGAACTACTGGCGGAGCTGTTACTGTGATTGCAACTACTGCTGAAGCAACCTCTACACCCTCAACAGTTGCTTTGAGCTGAACATTGTATGTACCAGCTTCTGCAGGTGTGAATGTAAGGCCTTCTGAAAGTGTACCACCCAATTCAGCTACTTCACCATTTACATATGCTACAGTGTTAGCATCTGTTACTGATGCAGTCTTTGTTACTGCGAAAGTAACTGTCTGGCCTGCTTCTACTTCAGTAACGTCAGCTGCAATTGCAATGCTTGCGTTTACAATCTTTGCTGAAGATGCACTGTTTTCACTCTCGTTTGAGAAGAATGCAGTATGTACATCAGCATCAGTAAGAGCAACACCTGTGAATGCTGCATCACCAGTAACTGCATCTGATGCAACCTGGTCAATGTAGATAGCGCCTGTTACTGCTTCATTTTCTACAGGCAATGAACTATGACTGCCTGAAACAATGATGAGCGATGTCTGAAGAGCGCCTTCAGCACCTGTTACTGTAAAGGTGCCTGCGTTGTCATAGTCTCCACCCAAAGCAAATGCTGACACTGACACGAGTGCAAATGCAAGTGCGAGAGAAACTATTCTCATAAGATTTTTTCTCATTTTGTTCGTCCTCCTATTTTAAAATATTAATTAAATTAAATTACAAAATGATATGTAGATGGATATAGAGATACCATCGTTAAGATTATACACCCTTTTTTTATATATTGCAAGTGTTTATTTGAATTTTTTTTTGTTTTTTTTAATAAATTTTTAACTTTTTTTTGTTAATATCGACCAAATCATTTTACACGCACTATAAGCTCACCTTTTACACCGTTCGGTGCGTGGGCATAAATGCTCGTTTTACCTTTTCCTATTGCTTCCATTACGCCATCAGAGTTTACTCGCACAACATTTTTGTCGAGTGATTGCCATACAATCTCGTCCTTGGAGTCTGAAGGGGTTACATATGCTCTGAGCGTGAATTTATCGCCGGTATATATAGTAACTTCACCTTTACCGCCACCTACAACGCCTACGGAAATCTCCTCAATATCGGACTCGCCGTTAAACACAAGGTTTTCCTTGCCGTGCTCATCAATATAGGAGGTTGTGCCCTCGACAATTACGCCAACGTGCGCATAGCTCTTCTCTGTACGGGCAGTAACAACCGTAATTCCGCTACCAACTGCAGTAACAGTTCCATCGGGCGCAACAATGGCAATTTTTTCATCACGGCTTGACCAGGTGATGTTGTCGTTTTTCTTTGTTTCTGCCTTGATGGTATATTTTTCATCAACGTTAATACGAATGGTCTCATCCTTAACTATTATTTTATGCTTATCCTCTCCGCCACAGGATGAAAAAAACACCGAGATAAGCAAAACAGCAACCAAAAGTATACTCTTTTTCATTCGTACTCCTCCTCTATGAGCTTAATTAAACAAATAATTAATAATGAAGAATGAATAATTATGGTTAAAAATCGCTTTGCGATTTTCTTCATTAATTTTTCATTATTCACTTTTCACTATTCATTGATTTCAGCTCTGTTTGAAATCATTATAACATAGCGTTTTTGTTTTTTCAACAGGAAACAGAATAAAAATTTTTCATTTGGTAAATCTACCTAATAATATAATAAGGAAAGGGGTTATATTCCGTCTTGAAAAAAATTATTGCTTTCTTTGATAATGATGAAAACGCAAAATCCACTGCAGACACCCTCTGCAATAAGTTTAGCGGCAGAGATGTTTCCGTAAGCATGGCAAGCACTGAGGATGCCCAAATATCACAGTATGCATATTCTTTTACCGCTTTCGGCGCGGCAAGCGGAATTATTTTGGGACTTTTGGCGAGGGTTATCAGAGGAATTGGTTTTTTTGGCACCATTTCTCCCGTTACGGGGCTTATTTGCGGGAGCGTGATAGGCGCAATAGTCGGCTGTCTTTTTGACATTCTTTTCACAGAGGAAACTCCGCATATTCCCAAGCTTACGCTTTCGGCACCAACGGAGAGTTGCGGAAGAATATCCCGTGTTATGAAAAAACGGGGTGCCATAGCAGTATTTATAGGGAAATAGAGCATCTGTAACAAAACGTGCCCTCCTTCAATATTATAATAATGAAAGGTGGGTGCCTCTTATGCGACGAATTCCGCGAAGACCTTGCGGCTTAGGAATGCTTGCTTTTATCGCCGGAGTATTTACTGCGCTTATACTTCCTATGTGGCTATTGGCGGTTGTAGAGGGTGCCCTTATTATAATACTGGGTTGTACACTACTCAGAATGTAGAAGGGACAGTGCTT
The DNA here is from genome assembly GCA_045649225.1 of Clostridia bacterium. GTDB lineage: Bacteria > Bacillota > Clostridia > UMGS1883 > UMGS1883 > UMGS1883. The sequence continues at coordinate 5,522 of JAZRPN010000127.1, forward strand.
TATGAAAATTGTAGTACTTAAAATGCCGAGATTCCTAAGTAAGATAACAAAAGCCATATTTAAAATTTAGAAAGCAGAGTGTTTTCACACTCTGCTTTTTTAAATCTTATAATGTTCTCCGCCTTTTGCGTTCTGGGCATTTTTAACATTCCCTCAATCAAACATTGTTACCTGTGCACTCTGTGGTATTCCCTTGAAGCATCCAAAACTCTT
>JAZRPN010000128.1:0-6082 GCA_045649225.1 Clostridia bacterium
GAAATTACAGATGAAGCTAAGCTTTTCCTTGTGAAAAAAGCACTTGGCGAGCATCTTGGTGCAAGGCCGATTCAAAGACTTATAAACCGCGAAATTTCTGACAAGCTTTCCGAAACTATTATTCGCGGAGCCTATAAAGAGGTAGTTTACGTAACTTACGAAAACGGAGAGCTTAAGGTGAATTAAATGATTCTTACTATTAACGATTTTTCGGCTCAGCATACATTTGAGTGCGGTCAGTGCTTCAGGTGGCAAAGGCTTGATGACGGGTCATATCTTGGCGTTGCAGGCGGGCGTGCAACCTGTATTTCTACGGACGGCAATACCGTTAACATTGATTGCAGTGAAGAAGACTACAACGAGTTCTGGAAAAGCTACCTTGACGCTGAGCGTGATTACGGAAAAATTAAAAAAATTCTTTCAGTAAACGATATAATGACCGAGGCAATTTCTTTCGGTAGCGGTATAAGGATACTGCGTCAGGAATTTCACGAGGCTCTTATTTCCTTTATAATATCGCAACGCAGTTCCATACCGAGGATAAAGACGTGTGTTAACAGGCTTTGTGAGCGTTTTGGTGAGCCGATAGATTTTCACGGGCAGACGCTTTATGCTTTCCCGACGGTTGACGTTTTGGCGGGGCTGAGCGAAAGCGACTTCAGAGAGCTTGGTGTAGGTTACCGTGCACAGTATCTTGTTGATGCATCACGCCGCCTTGCTGAGTGCGAGATTGACCTTGACGCACTAAACTCTCTCGACACGCAGAAAGCAAGAGAGGAGCTTCTTAAAATAAGGGGCGTTGGCGACAAGGTATGCGATTGTGTGCTTTTGTTCTCGCTCGGAAAGTACGACCTTTTTCCATCAGATGTGTGGATAAAGCGTGTTATGAAAGAGCGTTTTAACGAACTTGACGCAAAGCTTGCAGGCGAAAGCTTTTTTGGCGAGTACAGCGGTTTTGCACAGCAGTATCTGTTCTACTGGCGAAAATTTCTTGAAGGATGATATTTTATGAAAAACTTTTACGCAGATGCCTACCTTAACAGCATATTGGATGTAACGGTGCAGTTTCTGAGCGAAAAAGGGATATCGGGGCTTATTCTTGATATTGATAATACTCTTATAGGTCATAATGTTCCTCTTCCCGATGAAAATGTTCTTAAGCATCTTCGCGCGCTTGAAGAGGGTGGCATTAAGCTTTGCGTTGTTTCCAACAACAATGCTCAAAGAGTTAAAAGCTTTTGCGAAAAAATCGGTGTCAGCTTTTTTGTTGCAAGTGCACTTAAGCCACGTCGTATAGGCTACGAAAGGGCTTTTAAGGAGCTTGGTCTCTCCCCCTCCCATGTTGCCGCAGTAGGCGACCAGGTGTTTACTGATGTGTGGGGAGCTAAAAGAGCAGGGTGCTTTGCAATCCTTACAAAACCGCTTCACAAGGGTGGCGAGGGCTTTTTGATTGCTCTTAAAAGAGTGCTCGAAAAGCCGTTTACAAGAAAATTCCAATAAATTCAAAAAAAGCTTGCATTGTATTATTTTTAGTGGTATACTGTTTATAGAGTTAGAGTGGGTTGCGTCCCACTCTTTCGTATTATATGGAATACTGAGGAGGTTAGCTATGTCTAAGGTTGAAGCTCTGCTTGAAAAGCTTGCACTGCCCGTATGTGAAAAGCACGGGGTGTACATCTATGATACAGAGTATAAAAAAGAAGGCAGCAATTACTATCTTCGTCTTTACATCGATAAGGACGGCGGCGTTACAATAAACGACTGTGAAAATGTAAGCCGTGATATGAGTGTGCTTCTTGACGAGCACGACAGCATTATAAAGGATGCTTATCTGTTTGAGGTCTCTTCCCCCGGGGTTGACAGACTTCTTACTAAGGACTGGCATTTTGAAAAGGTGCTCGGTCAGGATATTGACATTAAGCTTTTCTCTGCGATAGAAGGCACAAAAGAGTTATCGGGAAAACTTGTTTCCTATGACGGAAACAGTATAACCGTTCTTTATGGTGAGAAAGAAATTACAATTGATAAAAATAAGGCGGCGTCAGTTCGTCTTGCATTTAAATTTTGATAGGAGTGTTTAGAAAAAATGAACAGCGAACTTATTCTTGCCCTTGAGGCACTTGAAAGTGAAAAACGTATAAAGAAAGAAATTATGTTTGATGCACTTGAAACTGCACTTGTAACTGCTTACAAGAAGAATTTTGGTGCAAACTACAACTGCTTTGCAGAGGTTAACCGTGAAACAGGCGATATGCGTGTTTACTGCACAAAAACAGTTGTAGACGAGGTAGAAGACGATTGCCTGGAAATGTCTCTTGAAGAGGCTACGAAAATCAACAAGCGTTATAAAGTCGGCGACCTTGTAGAGATTGAGGCTTCTCCTGCAAAGTTTGGCAGAATTGCCGCACAGACTGCAAAGCAGATTGTTGTACAGAAAATCCGCGAGGCAGAGCGTGGAAATATGTACAATGAGTACAGCGACAAGGAAAACGACGTTATGACAGGTAAGGTTGAAAAGCTTGACCGCAGAGGCATTATGATTGACCTTGGCACTGCTGAAGCAATCCTTGCTCCGAGTGAGCAGATTCCCGGCGAAAGCTACACACCCGGCAAATACCTCAAGGTTTATGTTTTTGAAGTTAAGAAAACCACAAAGAGCGTAAATCTTATGGTTTCAAGAACACATCCCGGCCTTGTTAAAAAGCTTTTTGAGCAGGATGTTCCCGAAATTGCTGACGGAAGCGTTGTTATTAAAAACATTGCCCGTGAGGCAGGCAGCCGCAGTAAGCTTGCAGTTTACTCAGAAAACCCCAACATTGACCCCGTTGGTGCGTGCGTTGGACAAAAGGGTACACGTGTTGCTTCAATAGTTGAAGAGCTTAACGACGAAAAAATCGATGTTATTCAGTACAGCGAGGACCCCGTCGAATACATCAGTGCCGCACTCAATCCTGCAAAGGTACTCAGTGTTGAAATTGATGAAAACAACAAATCGGCTCTTGTTACAGTTCCCGAATTTCAGCTTTCACTTGCAATCGGTAAAGAGGGTCAGAACGCCCGTCTTGCTGCAAGACTTACCGGTTGGAAGATTGATATAAAAAGCGACGGCGGTGAAAACGGAAAGGAATGATTTCTCTTGAATATTCCTGAGAGAATGTGCATTGTTTGCCGCAATATGAAGCCCAAGTCCGCACTTGTTCGTATTGTGAAAAACAAGGAAAATCAGCTTTTTGTTGACAAATCGGGCAAAGCATCAGGCCGTGGTGCATACGTTTGCAAAGACGGTGAATGCTCCCAAAGGCTTTTGTCGGTGCGTGCACTTGCCCGTGCATTCCACTGCGAAGTAGCAGCTGAAATTACAGAAAATATTATGAAAGAATTGATATAATGAACGATAGATTATTAGGTATGCTGGGGCTTAGCATCCGCGCGGGGAAAACCGTGTTCGGAGCATTCCTTACCGAAAAGGCTATCGACGAGGGAAAAGCAAAGCTCGTCATAGCGTCGGAGGATATCGGCTCAAGCAACAGGCGGAGAATCTCAGCCAAATGTGAAAACGAAAATGTAAATCTTATTTTTTACTCAACTACAGAGGAAATCAGCCACTGGGCAGGAAAGAAAAATGTTCCCGTCGTATGTGTCTGCGATGAAGGCTTTGCCGCCGCTATCGTTAAAATTTATGGAGGTGCTCGTAAATGATCGCAAAACAGAAAATCAGTGCTTTGGCAAAAGCAATAAATGTTCCCGGAAAGGAAATCTCAAAGGTGCTTTCCGATTTACTTGGCATTACGAAAAGCACGTCATCAAATCTTGAGATTAACGAAATCAGTGTTATTCTTGAATACTATACTCAGAAGTTTGACGACGGTACACCTATTGAGGAGTATGTTGCTTCTCAGAAAGAAAAGATAAAAGAGGAAGAAGAAAAACAGCAGGTAAAAGAGGAAACTGTTGACGAAATTATCAAGGATAACGAAGAAATTGTTCCGCATAAAACTGTTCGTTATGTTGATACTAAGACAAACACCGTTGACCTTGACGTTCAGCTTGCAAAGGAAAAGGCTGAAGAGCTTGCTCCCGAAATCAAGGATACAGATACAAACAAGCAGCGTATAAAGAAAAACAAGCAAAAACAGCAGCCTCAGAAGAAGATGGCTCAAAAGCCTGAAGCTCCCAAGCCTAAAAAGGTTGAAAAGCTCCACGTTGTTATTGCTGATGAAATCACGGTTGGCGACCTTGCTCAGAAGCTTAAGGTTGCAGCTACCGAGATTATCAAACGTCTTATGCAGCTTGGTATTATGGCGGCAATTACGCAGTCGATTGAATACGATGTTGCGGCACTTATTGCAGAGGATATGGGTGCCGAGGTTGAACGTGAAATTATAATTACCGAGGAGGATAAGCTCATCGGCGAGGCAGACGCTCCCGATGATGAAAAGGACCTTGTTCCCCGTCCCCCTGTTGTCGTTGTTATGGGTCACGTTGACCACGGTAAAACAAGCCTTCTTGACGCTATCCGCAGTGCAAATGTAACTGCAAGCGAGGCAGGCGGTATCACTCAGCACATCGGTGCTTACATGGTAAATATCAACGGAAGTCAGATTGCATTTCTTGATACTCCCGGACACGAGGCGTTTACTGCAATGCGTGCAAGAGGTGCTCAGGTAACTGATATTGCAATCCTCGTTGTTGCGGCTGACGACGGTATTATGCCACAGACAGTTGAGGCTATAAACCACGCAAAGGCGGCTAACTTAAGCATTATTGTAGCTATAAACAAAATGGATAAAGAGGGCGCAAACCCTGACCGCATAAAGCAGGAACTTACAGAATACGGCCTTGTTCCTGAAGAATGGGGCGGCGATGTAATCTGCGTTGAGGTAAGTGCAAAGCAGAATCAAAACATTGACCAGCTTCTTGAAATGGTACTTCTCACTGCAGAAATGAAAGAGCTCAAGGCTAACCCCAACCGCCGTGCAAAAGGTACAGTTGTTGAGGCTAAGCTTGACAAGGGCCGTGGTCCCGTTGCAACTGTAATTGTGCAGAATGGTACACTCAGAGCGGGTGATATCATCGTTGCAGGTACTGCAGTCGGCAGAGTTCGTGCTATGACAGATGAACATGGCAGAAGAACAAAAGAGGCTCTTCCCTCTACCCCTGTTGAAATCGTAGGTCTCAGCGAAACTCCCGATGGCGGTGATGTATTCTACGCTGTTGCAGACGAGCGTGCCGCACGCCACGTTGTTGAAGCAAGAAAACAGAAGATAAAAGACGATGCTATCAAGGCAAACCAGCGTGTTAACCTTGAGGACCTCTTCAGCCAGATACAAGACGGTAGCGTAAAAGACCTTAACATCATCGTTAAGGCAGACGTTCAGGGTAGCGTTGAGGCTGTTCGTCAGAGTCTTGAAAAGCTTTCTAATGAAGAAGTTCGTGTACGCGTTATTCACGGTGCAGTAGGTGCAATTACAGAGAGCGACGTATCTCTTGCATCAGCATCAAATGCTATTATCGTAGGCTTTAACGTTCGTCCCGACGTAGGCGGAAGAAACGCTGCCGAAATCAACAAGGTTGAGCTTCGTATGTACCGTATTATTTACGATGCAATTGAAGAAATTCAGTCAGCTATGAAGGGTATGCTCGCACCTAAGTTTAAGGAAACAGTTATCGGCCATGCTGAAATCCGTCAGACATTTAAGGTAAGCAACGTTGGTACAATAGGTGGTTCTTACGTTACAGACGGTAAAATCCAGCGTAACTGCGGTGTTCGTATTGTCCGCGATGGTATTGTTGTTCACGAAGGTGAGCTTGACTCTCTCCGCAGATTTAAAGATGACGTTAAGGAAGTTAACACAGGTTACGAGTGCGGTCTCGGATTTGTTAACTATAACGACATTAAAGAGGGCGACGTTGTCGAATGCTATATAATGGAAGAAGTTAAACAATAAAACGAGGATGACAGAGTCATCCTTTCAACACAAAAATTTTGCTTCGCAAAACATTTTGTGTTGAGAAAAGGGCTTTCGCTCGCGCGCCACTCACCGTGGCAGCCCTTACAAGGTGTTTAAATCGAGGTACACGC
>JAZRPN010000129.1:0-6712 GCA_045649225.1 Clostridia bacterium
GAAGGCAAAGGTGATGCCACGCTACTGACTAAGCTCGGTGAAAAATACGGATTTAGCGTAAATGTTACTGAGTGCGTTATGCAAGGCGACCTGCGTGTTTCTTCAAGCAACATCCGCACCTTTCTGAGTGAGGGAAACATAAAAGGTGCTAACGAGATGCTCGGGCATAACTTTTTTGTCAGCGGCATCGTTTTAGAGGGGAAAAAGCTTGGCACTCAAATAGGCTTCCCTACAGCTAATGTATTTGCAGGCGAAAACATAATTCTTCCCAAAAACGCAGTTTATAAAACGGTGGCAGTTATAGACGGCAAAAGATTTCCCGCAATTACAAACGTGGGCGTCAATCCAACTTTTAATGAAGAAAAACGACACACCGAAACATATATTCCATCATTTTCACAAAACTTGTACGGTAAGGAAATTACGATAGAATTTATCGATTATATTCGTGATGAAAGACCCTTTAATAATATTTACGAGTTAAAGGAGCAAATAGAGAAAGACATCTTTAGGAGTGATATTAGATGAAGTTAGGAATAGTACTCGAAGGCGGTGCAAGCCGTGCATACTTTACGGCAGGTGTCCTTGACGCTTTCGACGAACTTTCAATCAAGGCAGATTATGTGATAGGCTCTTCTGCAGGTATTGCAAACGGAATTTCCTATGTAGCGGGACAAAGGGGCAGAAATTTTATCATAGGTACAAAATATCTTCCCGACAAACGTTACATGGGTTTAAGACATCTCTTAAATCCGTTTAACAAGAGCTTATATAATATAAAATTCGTATTTGACGAAATTCCAAACAAGCACCTTCCCTTTGATTATGATGCATTTCAGAAATCAGGTTGCGAGGTTTATGCAACACTCACCGATATTAACACGGGTGAATGCAGATACAAAAAGGTGGACGGAAGCGACAGACAGTGGACCTCACTCGTTGCAACGTGTGCACTTCCGCTTCTTTTTCAGCCGATCAGGGTGGATGGCTCGCATTATATGGACGGTGGTATAACGGACCCTATCCCCTTTGTCAAGGCAATTTCTGACGGATGCGATAAGATTATTGTAATTCTTACACGCCCGCGCGATTATGTAAAGGAAGAAGAATCTGCGCTCGAATTCTGCCGTACTCTCTACAGAAAATATCCCGATTTTACAGACACTCTTCATCGTCGCACCGAGATTTATAACGACAGCCATGCTTATGCACTTGAGCTTGAAAAAGAGGGCAAGATATTTATTTTTGCTCCCGAGAATACAGACGGATGGAAACGCACCGAGCGTCGCCCTGAAATGATTGAAAAGATTTACAAGACGGGCTATGATTGTGCAATGCAAAATATTGACAAATTAAAAGAGTATTTAAAAAAGTAATGGATAGTATCCATTACTTTTTTATCGTATATGAAGCCAAATTGCGTATTCAGACGCGAGCAAAGACTGTTGTTTCAAAATTCGCTCAGTACGCGACTTGGGTGAAGCGGCACGCTTCTTACTTTTTTATTTCGTTCCAGTATTTTTCTGTTTGCATTTCCAGTTTGTTTTTTCCGTATGTATAGTACTTATGGTCCTTTATAGTATCGGGAAGATACTGCTGCTTAACGAAGTTGTTCGGGTAACTGTGCGGGTATTTATAACCGCTGCCGTGCCCCAATTTTTGTGCTCCACTGTAGTGAGCGTCCTTAAGATGCGGAGGAATATCGCCCATATTACCGTTTTGGATATCCGATATTGCGGCGTCTATCGCACAGATAACACTATTTGACTTTGGAGCAGTTGCAAGCATAACAACAGCCTCCGCAAGTGGAATACGTGCTTCAGGGAAACCAAGCTGGAGTGCGGCATCAACGCACGCTTTTGTTATTACTATTGCCTGAGGATATGCAAGTCCAATATCCTCCGCCGCCATAACAAGAATTCTGCGGCATATACTTTGCAAATCGCCCGCTTCGACAAGACGTGCCATATAGTGAAGAGCGGCATCGGGGTCGCTTCCACGCACTGATTTTTGAAGTGCACTCAAAACATCGTAATGACTGTCGCCATCACGGTCGTGGCGAAATGCCTTTTTCATTGTAACGGCTTCGGCAAGATTTAAATCAATATTAAGAACACCCTTTTTATCGGGCTTTGCCGCCATAACTGCTACCTCGAGCGAGTTAAGTGCTTTTCTTACATCTCCGCAAGCTGCCGATGCAATGTGCATTGCGGCATCGTCTTCAATCGTTAACTGATAATCTTTTGACAAAACCCCGACTGCACGCTCTATCGCCTTTTTAATTTCCTCTACACCTACCGATGTGAACTCAAACACCGTAGAGCGTGAAAGAATTGCGTTGTATATATAAAAGTAAGGATTTTCAGTGGTAGATGCAATAAGCGTAACACTGCCGTCTTCTATACATTCCAGCAAAGACTGCTGTTGTTTTTTGTTGAAGTTCTGAATCTCGTCAAGATAAAGCACAACGCCGTCTTCACCTAAAAGTGTGCGGGACTCCTCAACAAGCTTTTTTATATCAGCTACAGATGCGTTTGTTGCATTAAGCTTGTAAAACGGTTTTTTTACGCTTTTTGCCGCAATATTTGCAACTGTGGTTTTGCCTATTCCTGACGGACCATAAAATATCATATTTGGGATTTCGCCCGATTTTATTATGTTATATAAAACCTTACCTTCAGAAAGGATATGTCGCTGTCCTACAACATCTTCAAGTGTTTGCGGACGAATTCTGTCAGACAGTGGATTTCGCATCTGTTTTCACTTCCTTCGTTATAGACTTTCCCGGCACAACAAAATTAAACGCATTATGCACGATCTCAAACTCTGAAACCTGCGTATTTGTTATTTCTCCGTCAATTGAAATTCTTATACATTTTTGTGATACTATTTTTACTTTTCTGCATCTTTTGCTCGATACAATATCTTCAATATGCTTAAGCTTTAAATACGTGCCATTTATGTATCTTGGAAGCAGCTTAAGAAATTTGAGCATTGATATATTTTTTACTATGTTTATATTTATGTTACCATCGTTGATTGACGCAATGGGGTTCGTTTTAAGACCGCCACCACAGTAGCAACCGTTTGCAATCGAGGTAAGAAGCAGTTCACCGCAAAATTCCTTTTCGCCGTCAATTTCAACATCTAAGTTTGACGTTTTTTTCATCACAAGATTTATAAAAATAGAAACAAAATAAGCAAGCGGACCGGAGATAAAGGTTTTTTCCTTTACTGTGTTTGTAGTATCGGCAACTGCACAGTCAAACCCTACGTTAAACATATTTGCGCAATAACCGCTTTTTATTTTATCATTTTCTTTTAATTCATACCTTATCGCATCGCATTTAACGCATTCGCCAAACATTTGCCCCTCAAGGTCAAAAAACTCTTTATGCGATGCAAAGTTCCTGCAAAAATCGTTACCCGTACCGATCGGGACAATGCCGAGCTGGTTGCCCTCAAAACCTATGGCACCGTTTAAAACCTCGTTAAATGTACCATCGCCACCGCACGCTATAAAGCGTGCAGGCCCGTTTTTGATGCAGTAATCACGCACAAACACACTCGCATCTCCCACGGATTTGGTTATATAAACCTCCGCCCCGAATTTCGAGCAGATATTTTTAATGGCTTCGACCGCATTATGAAATTTTTTCCCACGCCCTGCGTTTGGATTTATGACAAAAACTGTTTTCATACTCTCACCCACCTATAAGAAACGCCGCCAAAGCTGCGCCCAGTGCCACGGTCAGAAGACCACGCTTTAAAAATGCAAGTATTATTGCTACGGTGCACCCTACTGCTGCTGAAAGCAAAGAGCCGGTGCTATAAAAAACCGCCGGAAACGTCATTGCTGAAAGCACCGTATAAGGCACATAATATAAAAAGGACTGCACCCATCTGTTTTCTATTTTTTTATGAAAAACAATAATGGGAATTGCACGTATTACATATGTAACGAGCGCCATTGTAGCTATACATAGAAATAAATATGATGTTTTCATTCGCTCTCCTCACTTTCCTTGATGGGAAACAATGTTGCACAGATTGCACTTACTGCGACGGTAACGATAATAATAACCCATCCGTCAGAAACCACCTTAAGAAAAGGCGCAAAGTGAAAAATCACACTCGCACAAATAGCCAGAACTGCAGAAATCAAAACATTTTTGTTCTTTGCCGCAGGTGGCACAACAATTGCGATAAACATACCATACAGCGCAATACCCATTGCCGCTGCAACTCTCTCAGGTAGCAGCATCGCTGCAAATGAACCTATCGCTGTGCCGCCCGTCCATCCTAATACAGGTGTTAGTATCAGTCCTGCCATATACGAGGTTTTAAGCGTTTTTCTATGTCTCATTGACACGGCAAAAATTTCATCAGTTATGCCAAAGGAAATAAAAAATCTGTCTGAAAAGCTTACAGAGGAGTCAATCTTTTGAGATACCGATAAAGACATCAGAAAATACCTCATATTTATTATGAGTGTGGTTAAGGCAATCTCCAGAAGGGTTCCCCCTGCAATCATAATATTTACTCCTGCAAACTGACCTGCACTCGTCAGATTAGAAAGCGAAGTGAGTATAGCTGCCCAAATCGGAATACCGTTTTTGGTTGCTGTAAGCCCAAATGCCATCGATACAGACAAATACCCCAAACAAATTGGAAATCCGTCCTTTATTCCATTTATAAATTCATTCTTTTTCATTAAAAACACCTGATTAGTTTATATACCCTTATATTATATAATTTTTTTAGGTTTTTTACAAGCATTATCTTTAATTTTGGGAATTATAAAATTTAAACCTACTTTTTGTAAAAATTGATTGCCGACACTTGAAATCGGGCGAAACTTGTTGTATAATACTATAGAATGTTTACGCAGGAAAGGATGAAATTTATGGCGATAGGCTTTGATAATGACAAATATCTTCACATGCAGTCAGAGCACATCAGAAACCGAATTGCACAGTTTGGCGGCAAGCTGTATCTTGAATTCGGCGGCAAGCTTTTTGACGATTATCATGCCTCAAGGGTACTCCCTGGTTTTGAGCCTGACAGTAAGTTAAAAATGCTTATGCAAATCAAAGACCGAGTTGAATTTGTTATTGCCATAAATTCAGACGATATAGAAAAAAACAAAAAAAGAAGCGATTTGGGTATCACTTACGATATCGATGTAATACGACTTATAGATGCTTTCCGCTCGCTTGGTTTTTATGTAGGCAGCGTTGTTCTTACACGCTTTAACAACCATCCGTCGACGGTGGCTTTCCAAAAAAGGATTGAAATGCTCGGCGTAAAGGTGTATAAGCACTACACAATTGAGGGCTATCCCTCAGACATTGCCAAAATTGTAAGCGACGAGGGCTACGGTAAAAACGATTATATAGAAACAACAAAAGAACTTATTGTTGTTACAGCTCCCGGTCCCGGTAGCGGCAAAATGGCCACCTGCCTTTCACAGCTTTATCACGAGCATAAAAAAGGCATTCAGTCCGGCTATGCAAAGTTTGAAACATTCCCTGTATGGAATCTTCCGCTTACGCATCCTGTTAACCTTGCTTACGAAGCTGCAACTGCAGACTTAAACGATGTTAATATGATTGATCCGTTCCACCTTGATGCTTACGGCGACACAACGGTTAACTATAACCGTGATGTTGAGATATTCCCCGTTGCAAAAGCAATGCTTGAAAAGATTTTGGGTGAATGCCCGTACAAATCGCCGACAGATATGGGCGTAAATATGGCAGGCAATTGCATAATAGATGACGAGGCTACAAGACATGCCTCAAGACAGGAAATTGTCCGCAGGTACTACACCGCTCTTTGCGACCAAAAGAAAGGTCTTGTTACTGACGATGTTGTTTTAAGACTTGAGCTCCTTATGAGTAAAGCAGGTGTAACACCAAATGACCGTGTTGTAATTAAGCCTGCACTTGAAAAGGCCAAACTGACCGGTAAACCTGCCGCTTCTATAGAGCTCCCTGACGGCAAAATAGTAACAGGCAAAACATCTCAGCTTTTGGGTGCTTCTGCCGCAGTGCTTTTAAATGCACTCAAGTCCCTCGCAGGGATAGACGACAGTGTTGAGCTTATATCCCCCCATATTATTGAGCCTATACAAAAGCTTAAAACAGAGCATTTTGGAAACCGTAACCCAAGGCTTCACACCGACGAGGTACTCATTGCACTTTCGATTTGTGCTGCAACTGATAAAAACGCAAATCTTGCTATAGAGCAGTTAAACAAACTCAGAGGATGCGACGCTCATTCATCAGTTATACTTTCGTCTATAGATGTAAAAGTGTTCAAAAGACTTGGTGTTAATGTTACTTGTGAGCCGGTATATCAGGAAAAAAAGAACTAATTATTATTGGGAATGTTAAAAACGTCCAGAACGCAAAAGGCAAGTAATATATATGGCGTAGTTGAGTGTGAAAATATTTAAAATAATTTAGTGGTTGAAAAATCTCATTTTTATGAGATTTTTCTTCTTTTATAAGCCTTTTGCTACGGGCAAACTTCGCCTCTCGACGTACCATCGTACGCCTTCGGGTAACCCAAGAAGCCTAATGGCTTCTTGGCTCAGTTTGTCCGTTCTGAACATTTTTCCCTATTCCCTTTTTACTTGTTACAATTTAAAGGCATCAAAATATGTCTATTATTTGCACTTAGATTTCTTGACTTTGCTCTTCTCTTT
>JAZRPN010000130.1:0-3161 GCA_045649225.1 Clostridia bacterium
CCCTGTTACACTTATCGGTGCAATCATCGTTGTTGTATTCGGCTTCTTCTTTGCAACCGTTTCTTCAAGAATGGTTGGCCTTGTAGGAAGCAGTAACAACCCTGTTTCAGGTATGGCAATTGCAACTCTTCTTATAGCAACCCTTATATTAAAGCTTACAGGTCTTACAGGCATTGCAGGTATGTGCAGCGCAATAGCAATTGGTTCAATCATTTGTATTGTTTCTGCAATCGCAGGCGATACTTCTCAGGACCTTAAAACAGGCTTCCTTTTGGGCGCAACACCTAAAAAGCAGCAGATTGGCGAAATACTTGGTGTTATAGCAGCGGCATTCGCTATCGGTGGAACGCTCTACCTTCTTGACAGTGCGTGGGGCTTTGGTTCAGAACAGCTCGCAGCACCTCAGGCAACACTTATGAAATTAATCATCGAGGGTGTTATGGAGGGTAATCTTCCCTGGGCACTTGTATTTATCGGTGTGTTCATTGCAATCTTTGTTGAAGTTGTAGGCATTCCTGTGCTTCCGTTTGCAATCGGCGTATATCTTCCTGTTCAGCTTAATGCTTGTATGATGATTGGTGGTCTTATTCGTCTTGCTCTTGACAAGCTTAAGAAAGACAAAGAAGAAAAAGAAAAAATCGTTAACGACGGTGTGCTTTTCTGTTCAGGTATGATTGCAGGTGAGGGTCTTGTTGGTATTCTTCTTGCAGTAATGGCAATCTTTGGTATTGATAAGGCAATTGACCTTTCTGCAAAGCTTGCGATTTCTGCTCCTGTAATGAATATTGGCGGTTTGGTACTCTTTGGTATCATTATTCTTACAGTGCTTAAGTTCTCTCTCTGGAAGAAAAGAAGATAAGCTATGAAAAAGACTAACGAGAATTATCTTGAACGCATCCCCGTAAGAAACAGTAAAATTTCCTGGACGGAGGATGACGGAAAAGTCAGCCTTGAAATTGAAAATACGGGCTTTATGAATAAAGTGGCACAAAAGTTTTTCAAAAAGCCTAAAACAAGCTATATTCACCTTGACGAGCTTGGCAGCTTTGTATGGAAAAAAACCGACGGTGAGACTAACATAATTGATATGGGAAAAGCAGTTGAAGAAAAGTTTGGCGAAGAAGCTCACCCGCTTTATGAAAGGCTTGCAAAGTATTTTCAGATATTAGAAAGCTATAGTTTTATATCGTTTAAATGACAAAAAACAGACGCAAATTATTTTGCGTCTGTTTTTAGGGAATAGGGAGAATTTTCTATGGGAAATACAATGGTAAGGGATTTGACAAAGGGAAGCGTTGCTAAAGAGCTTTTGAAGTTTGCTTTTCCTCTCTTTTTGTCAAACGCACTTCAGGCAATTTATAATATTGTTGATATGATTGTCGTAGGTCAGTACATCGGCGGCGAGGGAATGTCTGCAGTGTCAATCGGCGGTGATATGCTGCACCTCTTAACATTTGTTGCGATGGGTTTTTCATCAGCAGGGCAGGTGCTTATTGCACAAGACGTCGGTGCGGGGAAAATGGACAGTGTGCGCAAAGTAATAGGCACAATGTTTACGTTTTTGCTTTTAGCTTCGGTTACGATTTCGGTCGTATGTTTCTGGGTGAGAGAGCCGATGCTCAGGCTTCTTAATACACCTGCTGAATCTTTTAAATTCACGCTTGACTATACCGTAACGTGCATCGTCGGTCTGGTATTTATATATGGATACAATATTGTCAGTGCAATCCTTCGCGGTATGGGTGATAGCCGCCGTCCGTTTTTGTTTATTGCAATAGCGGCAATCCTTAACCTTGTGCTTGATATTGTTTTTGTTGTATATATGAAAATGGAAGTTTTCGGTGCGGCACTTGCTACGGTTATCGGGCAGGGTGTAAGCTTTGTTGTATCGATTGTGTATCTTTACATACATCGTGAAAGCTTTAGTTTTGACTTCAAGCTCAAAAGCTTTGCAATAGATAAAAAAGCCTTCTCAAGAATTATAGCACTCGGTGTTCCTATGGCAATACAGTCTGCGGCGATAAATATGTCAAAGGTAGTGCTTATGTCGTGGATAAATATGTCAGGCGTGGTGTACTCTGCGCTCACAGGTATTTATAATAAAGTAAATGTAATGGTAAACGTTGTGTCAAACTCTTTCACAACGGCAGGCAGTGCAATGGTCGGACAAAACCTGGGTGCAAAAAAGGACGAGCGTGTGCCTGAGATATTAAAGACAGTTGCCGTTTGTTCAACCATAATTGCATCAGTGCTTACATTTGTTATGATAGCATTTCCAAATCAGGTGTTTGAGACATTTACAAGCGACAAGGAAGTGCTTAAAAATGCATCACTTCTTATTGCGCCGATAGTGCTTAACTTTTTCGGTGCCGCAACAAGAAGTATCAGCTTTTCGCTTATAAATGGGTCGGGAAACACAAAGCTCAACCTTGCAGTTGCAATAATAGACGGTCTGATAAGCCGAATAGGAATCGCCGCACTCTTAGGCTTTTCGATGGGTATGGGATGCCTTGGCTTCTGGTACGGAGACGCACTCGCAGGCTTTATCCCTATCGTAATAGGAATGAGCTTTTTCCTGTCAGGCAAATGGCATACAAAATAAATTGATAATAAAGGAGATATGATTTTTAAAATCATATCTCCTTTACTTTTGAAAGCTGTACTCCAAGTACACCTACTATAATCATCGCCGAAGCAATAATGCCCATAACTGACATCGGCTCCTTTAAAATGAGCGTTCCTGCCAGAACAGAAACCACCGTTGTAACACACGAAAACGATGTTGATTTTGAAACCGGCAAATAAGTGTTTGCGTTGTTGATAAGTATAAATGCACCTACAGATGCCACAACACCGAGGAAAAGGATTGAGAGCAGATACTCAGTATTAAAAAGCGGAGTTATTATTTTTGACGGCTGAGAAATATTTTCAAAAAGGGCAATCACCACAAAGGATACCATACCGATAAACGCCATTGCATAAGTTCTCTCAAACGCCGAAAAATCAGACGATATCTTTCTGCTTAAAATATTATAGCCTACTGCAGAGATAACTGCACCCGACAAAAGCAAAATGCCCGAAATCGTTACAGTGCCCTCGCTTTTACCCTGCAGAGCCATTATAATCACACCCGATACCGATACAACCGTAAAAAAGCACTG
>JAZRPN010000131.1:0-18953 GCA_045649225.1 Clostridia bacterium
ATTGCTTTTTCCATATCTCCATCACATTCTGAAAGAGCCTTTTTGCAGTCCATCATTCCGCAGCCTGTTTTTTCTCTCAATTCTTTAACGTCCTGAGCTGTAAAATTCATTTATTATCCATCCTTTCGACAACATAATTAAGCTTTAATTATGAAAATTATTCAAGAGTGATATCGATTTCTTCCTCTGCAGCATCTTCCTTAGCTTCCTGAGTACCCTCGTGGCCCTCGATAACTGCATTTGCAACGGTTGAAACAACGAGCTTAACTGCACGGATAGCATCGTCGTTACCTGGAATTACGTAGTCAACATCTTCGGGATCGCAGTTTGTATCAACGATAGCAACGATCGGGATGTTAAGCTTCTTAGCTTCTGCGATAGCGATTCTTTCTTTTCTGGGGTCAACAACGAAGATTGCTGCGGGAGCCTTCTTCATTTCCTTGATACCGCCAAGGTATTTTTCGAGCTTATCCATCTCACCACGGAGACCGATAACTTCCTTCTTGGGAAGAAGGTCGAAAGTACCGTCCTCTTCCATCTTGTGAAGCTGAGCAAGTCTTTCAATTCTCTTCTTGATTGTCTTGAAGTTTGTAAGCATACCGCCGAGCCATCTTGCATCTACATAGTGCATACCAACTCTGATAGCTTCTTCCTTAATTGTTTCCTGAGCCTGCTTCTTTGTACCAACGAAAAGGATTTCGCCACCATCTTGAGCAACCTCACGGATGAAGCTGTAAGCTTCCTCGATTTTTTTAACTGTCTTCTGAAGGTCAATGATGTAGATACCGTTACGCTCTGTAAAGATATACTCCGCCATTTTGGGGTTCCATCTTCTTGTCTGATGACCGAAGTGAACGCCTGCCTCCAAAAGCTGTTTCATAGAAATAACTGACATGTAAAACACCTCCAATTTTATTTAGTTTTACCACCGTGCCCATGTCATAAGCAATGCGGCAGCACCTCCATTGTTTTCAACACGTGCACCCCTCCCTGATTTCAGGGCACTTGGTGCCGCTCAAACAATGTGCGTATTTTTGTGCCATATTATAATACCACAAACAAATGGCCAATGCAAGTGTTTTTTTCTAAAAATTCGGCTTTTTTGATATTTTTGTCTTACTTGACTTTTATCGGGCCATAATATATAATAACCATTGATAAAAATAACGGAGGAAACTGCCTTGACAGAGAACTTTTTAACGATTTCGCAGCAGGTTCTGATACTTTTTTTAATGATACTTTGCGGCTTTGTTTGCGGAAAAAAAGGTTTTATAAATGAAAACGGGGTGAAAACCTGTTCAAATATCGTTTTGTATGTTGCAACACCGAGCGTGATTATAGCATCGTTTATCCGTGAGTTCAGCTATGATTTGCTTGGTGGACTTCTTGTAAGTATTCTTATTTCGGCACTTATTCACCTTGGTACAATCCTGATTGTGCATCTTGCACTCAGAAACGATAATGACGGTGCACTGCGTGTCCGCCGATTTGCAGTTGTTTTTTCAAATGCGGGATATATGGCGCTTCCGCTTCAGGCGGCGGTGCTTGGTGATATGGGCGTGTTTTTCGGAGCATCTTATGTTGCGATGTTTAACATTTTTGCATGGACATACGGTGTATGGTGTATGTCGAGCGAAAAGGGCTCTTTCTCAGCTAAGAAGCTTCTTAATCCCGGTGTTATTTCGGTAGTAATAGGTATTATAATTTTTGTGTTCTCCATTCCCGTACCGACAATTCTCAGTTCAACGCTCTCTTCCCTTGCATCTCTTAACACACCTGTACCTATGCTTATAATTGGATATTTCCTTTCAAAATGTAATCTTAAAACCCTTTTCAAAAACAAGAGAATTTACCCTGTTATAGCATTGAGACTGATTGCCGTGCCGATAATTGCACTGCTTTTGATGTACATCTGCGGAGTGCGTGGGACAATGCTTGTCAGTATGATGATTGCGGCAGCGGCACCGACTGCGGCACTTACTACAATGTTTAGTGTTCTCTACGGTGCTGACAGTGAGTTGTCTGTTAATCTTGTATCAGTAACAACACTTATTTCGATAATCACGATGCCCACAATTGTTGCTGTCGCACAGATGTTGGCTTAAAGGAGTAGTATTATGAAAATATACGAAAGCATAACAGATCTGATTGGCTCTACCCCACTCTTAAACTTGAAAAATTACGCTGAGGAGAAACAACTTTCAGCTAAGCTACTCGCAAAGCTTGAATTCTTTAACCCTGCAGGCAGTGTTAAGGACAGAGTGGGCAAGGCGATGATTGATTCTGCAGAAAAAGCAGGGCTTTTATCTCCCGATTCTGTAATAATTGAGCCGACAAGCGGCAACACAGGCATTGGTCTTGCGTCTGTAGCATCGGCAAGGGGATATAAAGTAATTCTTACAATGCCTGATACAATGTCTGTTGAAAGGCGTAATCTTTTAAAGGCATACGGTGCCGAGCTTGTCTTAACCGATGGGAAAAAGGGCATGTCAGGAGCTATTGAAGAAGCCCAAAGGATTGCAAAGGAAACTCCCAATTCATTTATACCAAGTCAGTTTACAAACAAGGAAAACCCAAAGGCACACTTTATTACTACGGGGCCTGAAATATGGAATGATACCGACGGAAGTGTTGATATTTTTGTTGCAGGTGTAGGCACTGGCGGAACGCTTTCGGGCGTAGGTCAATACCTTAAAGATCAAAACCCCAACGTTAAGATTGTTGCGGTAGAGCCGTTTGACTCTCCCCTTTTATCAGGAGGAACAGCAGGTCCGCACGGTCTTCAGGGAATTGGCGCAAACTTTATTCCCGAAACGCTTGACACCGGAATTTATGACGAAGTTATTCAAGTCAAAACCGAAGAAGCGTTTGAGGCAAGTAAGCTACTTTCACGCAAGGAGGGTTTCCTTGTGGGGATATCCTCGGGGGCGGCACTTCACGCGGCGACAATTGTTTCTCAGCGTGAGGAAAACAAGGGTAAAACAATTGTTGTACTTCTTCCTGATACGGGTGAAAGGTATCTTTCTACACCAATGTTTTTTGAATAATATCGATGGATGTGAAAAGTAATTTTTCACATCCATTTTTATAACGAAAATTTTTTCGAAAACATCCCAAAATAAAGCATTTTTTAATTGACTAAAGCGTCGTTTTGTTATATAATAGATACAATTTCATTTAGGAGGTTTTATTATGGGTAGAGTATATAACTTTTCAGCCGGTCCCTCTATGCTTCCGGAAGAGGTTTTGAAAATCGCAGCTAATGATATGCTTGATTATCATGGCAGCGGTATGAGTGTTATGGAGATGAGCCATCGCAGTAAGGTTTACGAAGAAATCATCCAGACTGCTGAGGCAGACTTGAGAGAGCTTCTCTCCATCCCCGACAATTACAAGGTATTGTTCCTTCAGGGCGGTGCATCAAGCCAGTTTGCTATGATTCCGCTTAATCTTCTTAAAGAAAATAAGAAGGCAGATTATGTTATCACAGGTCAGTGGTCAAAGAAAGCATTCAGCGAAGCTAAGATTTACGGTGAGCCCAACAAGGTAGCTTCAAGCGAGGATAAGGTATTTAACTACATCCCCAAACTTTCAAAGGATATGTTTGATCCTGAAGCTTCTTATGTACATATTACACTTAACAACACAATTTATGGTACAAAGTATACTGAGCTTCCCGACACAGGCGATGTTCCGATTGTTGCAGACCTTTCTTCCTGCATCCTTTCAGAGCCTGTTGATGTTTCAAAATACGGCGTTATCTACGCAGGTGCACAGAAAAACGTTGGCCCCGCAGGTGTAACAATCGTAATTATCCGTGAGGACCTTATCCGTGAGGATGTGCTCCCCGAAACACCTACAATGTTCAAGTACAAAATCCATGCAGATAACGATTCGCTTTACAACACACCTCCGTGCTATGGTATTTACGTTTGCGGTCTTGTGTTCAAGTATCTTAAAGAGCTTGGGGGTCTTGAAAAGATGGAAGAAATTAACGAAAACAAGGCTAAAATCCTTTACGATTTCCTCGATAGTTCTGAAATGTTCAGAGGTACTGTAGTTAAGGAAGACCGTTCTCTTATGAACGTTCCTTTTGTAACAGACAGTGAAGAGCTTAACGCAAAGTTCATCAAGGAAGCTACAGCTGCAGGCTTTGTTAACCTTAAAGGTCATAGAACTGTTGGCGGTATGCGTGCAAGTATCTACAATGCAATGCCTACTGAGGGCGTTATAGCTTTGGTTGACTTTATGAAGAAGTTTGAAGCTGAAAATAAATAATTTGATTAAGGTGATTGAAAATGTATGACATTTTAACATTAAATAAGATTTCTAAAACGGGTCTTTCTCATCTTGGCGACAACTTTAATGTTTCTGACGATGCTAAAAACCCCGACGGTATCCTTCTTCGCAGCTTTTCTATGCACGACATGGAGCTTGGGGATAACCTCAAGGCAGTTGCAAGAGCAGGTGCCGGCACAAACAACATCCCGATTCCTGCTTGCACAGAAAAGGGCATTGTTGTATTTAACACACCCGGTGCAAATGCAAACGCAGTTAAGGAGCTTGCAATTTGCGCTCTCTTCCTCGCATCGAGGGATGTTTTCGGTGGTATGAAGTGGGTTGAAACTATTAAAGATGAGGGCGACGCAGTTCCGAAGCTTGTTGAAAAAGGCAAGGGCGCTTTTGCAGGTGTAGAGCTTTCAGGCAAAACAATTGGTGTTATCGGTCTTGGTGCAATCGGTGTTATGGTTGCAAATGCCGCAAAGAGCCTTGGCATGAATGTTCTCGGTTACGACCCTTACATTTCTGTTGATGCTGCATGGAGCCTTTCAAGAAGTATTGTTCACGTAAATAATATGAACGAAATCTTTGCAAACGCAGACTATATCACAGTTCATATTCCTCTTAACGATAAGACAAAGCATACAATCAATGCTGAAAACATTGCTCTTATGAAAGACGGCGTAAGAATTATCAACTTCTCAAGAAATGAGCTTGTTGATAACGCTGCAATCCTTGACGGATTAAAGAGCGGCAAGGTTGCTAAATACGTAACAGACTTCCCGAGCGCTGACCTTATCGGTGTTGAAAACATTGTATGTATTCCCCACCTTGGTGCATCAACTGAAGAATCTGAAGAAAACTGTGCAGTTATGGCAGCTTGCGAAATCAGAGATTACCTTGAAAATGGTAACATCAAAAACTCAGTTAACTTCCCCAACTGCCAGGTTGACAGAGAATCTCCCGTAAGACTTTGCATCATGCACAAGAACATCCCCAACATGATAAGCCAGTTCTCAACACTTCTTGCTGAGGATAATATAAACATTGACAACCTTATCAACAAGTCAAAGGGCGATTACGCTTACACAATTATCGACATCGCAACAGACCACGCTACAATCGTAGATGAACTTGTTGCAATCGAAGGCGTTATAAAGGTTAGAAAAATATAATTGGGAATGTTAAAAATCTCCAGAACGCAAAAGGAAAAAAATTATAAAAAAGCTTTTGAAACATTGTTGAAGTTTAAGATGCTTAATTTTATACTATATGAAAAAACACCGTTCTAAACGGTGTTTTTCTTTTTTGATGCCTTTTGCTACGAACAAACTTCGCCTCTCGACGTACCATCGTACGCCTTCGGGTAACCCAAGAAGCTGCGGCTTCTTGGCTCAGTTTGTTCGTTCTGAACATTTTTTCCTATTCCCTTTTCATTTATACCAAAGCCTTTTCTTCCTCTTCTTTTTCAAGTTCTCTGTAAGCAATCTTTCCTACAAGAGTTTTGGGAAGCTCACTGCGGAACTCAAATTCACGCGGCATTGCATAGGCTGCAATACTTTTTTCGCAGTGTGCCTTGATGGAAGCCTTTATCTCTTCACTCGGTGAAAAGCCGTCCTTAAGAACTACAAACGCCTTAACACGCTGCATTTTGTAGCTATCGTTGACACCGATTACAGTGCTATACAACACTGCATCGTGCGAGTCTATAATATTTTCAATCTGGGACGGATAAACATTATAACCGCTTGTTATAATCATTCTCTTAAGCCTTTGAACAAAATAAATAAATCCATCCTCATCCATATAACCTAAATCGCCCGTGTGAAGATAAACCCTTCCATCATCGTGGATGCGAAGCGTCTGTGCAGTTTCTTTCGGATTATTTATGTACTCCTTCATAAGAGTGGGTCCGCTTATGCAGATTTCTCCCATTACGCCTGCTGGAGTTCTTTCATTAGTATTGGGAACAACAATTTTATATATAGTATCAGGAAACGGTATTCCTATACTTCCCTCACGGTAGTCCTTTACGGGAGTAAGACAGCTCGCTGCAACACACTCTGTTGCACCATAACCCTCTCGCACCTGTATTGTAGCACCACGCTCCTGTATAAAGGAGTCAATTTTTTTCTTAAGCTCAACAGAAAGTGAATCGCCGCCGCTAAAGAGGCCCTTAAGGCATGAGAAATCGGTTTTTTGCATACCCTCGTTTCGCATAATTGCCTCAAAAAGTGTCGGCACGCCTGCCATGAAGTTTGGTCTGTGCTTCTTAAAGAGATCGGGGAACTGCTTTACATTAAGCTGCGGAACCAAAACACACTTAACTGCTTTACACAGCATTGTGTGAATGCCCACACCAAGTCCAAACCCGTGAAACACCGGCATAACAGACAGCATTACGCCACCCGGGTAAAGACAGTCGCCGGCTGCTGCAGTTTGCATTGCAAGGGCATTGAAGTTAAGGTTAGTAAGAAGTATACCCTTCGAGGTTCCCGTAGTTCCTCCGCTGAAAAGAATTGCCGCATCATCGCTTCCAACGCCACTGAATTCAATATTTCCATCAAAAAGCTCAGCTTTTTTAATAAAATCTCCCCAGGGAATCACATACGGATCGTTGACAACGCTTGGCTCCTTACCCATGAATTTGTACAAAATGCCTTTCATCATCGGCAACGCCTCACCGATTTTTGCAACGATAACATTCTTAATCAGGCTCTTACCCTTAACAGCCTCGAACTTGCTGTAAAACTGGCTGAGAGTTATTGCAAGGGTACTTTTGCTCTCGTTTACGTAAAACAAAATTTCATTCTCTGCCGACAAGGGATGCACCATACTCGCTATGGCACCGATTCTATTTAAAGCGTAAAACATTACTACCGCCTGCGGTACGTTCGGCAAACAGATTGTAACAACATCACCCTTTTTAACGCCATACGCCAAAAGAGCCTTTGCGACGATCTCTATTTCCTCCATAAAATTTCTGAAGGATACCGCTTTACCCATAAAGTCATAAGCAATATAATCGGGATACATTTTGCTGATGTTTTTGATCATATCATACATAGATATGTCCGGATAATCAATGCTGCGCGGGGTATTACCGTAATATTCAAACCATTTAGCATCAAAATTCAAAGTCAATTTCCTCCCCTAATGTTTTATCAAGCAAATGCGGATTTTTAAACAAATGCTTTATAAGCTTAAGCGAACGTGCAAAGTAGAAGCCGTCAGCAATTCTCTCATCGAGTGTTGCGCCGATATTAACAATATCCCTGACGGAAACATTTCCGTCTTCGTCGGGCACAAGCTCTTTGTGAAGTTCGCCAATCGTTATAACAATTGAATTTGTTCCCATATTATTGAGGTGATGATAAACCGCATCACACTTAATACTGCCGAGATTGGAAAGAAGAACCGTACAGTAGTTTGTATCGACACTGCTTATTGCCTTAGGCATAAGTCCGTGAACATCAAGGAAATTTAAAAGCGCCATAAAAATCGTCATAATCGGCTTAGGCAGCTTTTTCACAAGATTTAAAATATCGTCAACGCTCTGCCCCTTATCCTCACGCTTTGCCTCGCGCACCTTGGGAGCAAGGTAATCGGTAATTTTGCAAAGGTTATCATCATCCTTAGGCTTGAGAATCATAAGAGTTTCTTCCGAGTGGTCCTCGAACTTCTTTTTCACTACAAAGCCCATCGAAATCTCGTGGCGCATATAAAACCTTTTTCCGGAAATATAGCGATTTAAAAGCGGACGCATCTTTATGGTTTTTGCCACAGCCGCTATGAAGCAGTGAAACAGCGTTATTTTCCTCTCACCCGTAGCATTTTTCTCCTCTATGTACTTGAGTAGATCGGTAACATCAATTGCTTCATTGATGTAGACCTCTGACTCAGTCCTTTTCGGCATAAGATATGCCATATAAAAATGCATGCCGTCGATATCGCGAATTCTGTACGCATCGTACCTGTCACCAAATTTTCTCATTTTCCCACCTCAGTATAATATTTATCTTAATTCTGAAAAATCGTATATGTAATGGTCAGCCATAGCCTTGATATCGTCAGCATAGTTAGCGGACGAAGCATCAAACACTCCGCATATCTTAAGGCCTGCTTCCTTTGCGGCTTTCAGTGCATTGACATTATCATCAAGAAAAAGAATTTCATCCATACCCTTACCAAGCCTTTGGATAGCATCGTAATATATTTCGGGGTCATTCTTCCTTTTGCCAAAGTCATCAGTTGACAGAATATTTGAAAAAAGGTCTTTAATTCCGACTCTTTCAAGGCATACATCAAGCACAACATGAGGACTTGCAGACAAAATATTTAACTCCGCCCCGTCATTTTTAAGTGCCTTGAGAGTTTCGCAAACATACTCTTTTGCGGGAATGTTGTGTAAATACTCGGTAAATATATTCTTCTTCACCACTGCAAGCATCTCATCCTCAGGCATAGTCACGCCAAGTTCCTTAAGATATTTTATAGCTCCTCTGTACCCTAATGGTGTAATTGTTTTTACAACTTCGTCGCCGTATTCGATATTGTTTTTGTCAAGAAAACTGAGCATTGATGTTATAAACACCGGCATAGAGTCCACCAAAACTCCGTCAAAGTCAAATAAATAAGTATTGTACTTCACTTTCTCTCTCCTAATTTTTTCTCTTATACCTTACATAATTTTGTCTGAGCGGATTTAGACAAAATTCGCCAAAGTATACAAATTTATTATACCTTTCAAACTGCAAAATGTCAAGTTTGCTCTGCGTTTTTGACGCTTTCTTATGCTACACAAATATTTCCTTTTTTAAGACGAAAAACCATTGACATCCATGAGGGTGATATGTATAATAAATGAGGTTAATGAACGAAGTAATATTGCCTTTACAAGGGAAAGGATGTTATACTTTATGGACGTAATGAAAGACATTAACATTCACCTCGAAAACAAAAAGGAAAGCAGGCACTTTTTCTGGTTTTTATGGATTATGTACTCAATTGTTTATATGACTAAAAACTGCTTTTCCTCCGCTCTGGCACCCATTGTTGCCGAGGGGATTTTGACTAAATCTCAGACGGGTCTTATAACGGCTGCATTCTACATAGTCTACACCCCGCTTCAGATTGTCGGGGGTATAGCGGCAGACCGCTACAGTCCCGAAAAGCTTATCCTTACAGGTCTTATCGGCGGTGCAGTATCAAACCTTGTAATCTTTTTAAATCAGAATTATTACGTTATGCTCATAGCGTGGGTATTTAATGCAATAATTCAGTTTGGATTGTGGCCGGCGGTGTTTAAGATTTATTCCTCGCAGCTTTGCCGCAGCGACAGACCTAAAATGGTATTTTATATGTCCTTTTCAAGCACAGGCGGTATGCTTTTAGGCTATCTTGTAGCGGGCTTTCTTCCAAACTGGAGATATAACTTTATTATGTCTTCTGCAGTGCTTGTAATTCTTGCGGTAATTTTGTACATATTCTGCAAGCACCTTGATCGATTTATGAAGAGGGATTACACCTCAGCTGATGACCCTGCCAAGATAGATGCACAGCCACTTAAAATGTCGACTGTGAAGATGTTTTTAGTCAGCGGATTTTATGTAATGCTTCCCGTTGTAATTATCCGCCAGTTAGTTGCCAATAGCATAAAAAACTTTGCTCCCACAATGCTTATGGAAAGCTATGTAAGCGTTTCTCCATCTATCGGTAATTTACTTAACGCATTCATTCTTGCGGCAGGACTTATTGGAACACTTTTGATTAAAAAATTATATTATCCCAAATTTATAAAAAATGAACTTTTGGCATATCTGCCCGTAGCACTTCTGGCTCTTCCGTTTTTAATTGTAATAAAATTTATTGGAAAAGCAGATTTAATGTGGGTTGTTATATCGATGTGCCTTGTTTCCGCACTTCTGACCGCCGTTGTACTTCTTCAATCACACTTTAATATGCGTTACGCCCGCTTTGGAAAAAGCGGTACGGCTGCAGGTGTAAGCAATGCCGCAGCCTCGCTTGGAGTTGTTATTCAAAACTATGCTTTTTTAAGTATTGCTGATGATTTTGGATGGCAGAGCGTTGTAAACATAATGATTGTGATGGTAGCTGTCTTACCAGTATTTCTTTTTCTTGGTTTTATCCTGTGGAAAAAGTTTTCAAAAAAGGTCAAGAGCGGTTTGTATGATTAAAAAAAATGGGCTGTTTTACAGTCCATTTTTTGTCTTGAATTATAGTAAAATATATGATATTATGATTTGGATAATTATTTTTTCAAGGAGCTTAGGATGAATAAATCAGCATTAAAGAGCCACGGTGCAGCACTCTTCACCGTGTTTATATGGGGTATAACATTT
The DNA here is from genome assembly GCA_045649225.1 of Clostridia bacterium. GTDB lineage: Bacteria > Bacillota > Clostridia > UMGS1883 > UMGS1883 > UMGS1883. The sequence goes on from JAZRPN010000131.1 coordinate 10,644, forward strand.
GTGTGCACAAAGCACCTTATAAAAAGCTTTACCTCGCTTGAGATATTGTTTGTGCGCTACGCGGTTGCGTATATCGTCTTGTGGGCACTTTGTCCTAAGGTAATGCATGTAAAAAGCAAAAAAGAGGAAATTTACATATTTATTGCCGCAATGACGGGAACTGCTCTTTATCAGTTTTTGGAAAATCTTTCGGTGTCTTACACGTCGCCGTCAAGCGTTTCATTCATTACCGCAACTGCACCGCTTTTTACGGCAGTGCTTGCACACAAATATCTGCACGAAACCCTGAATCTTAAAATTATAATCGGTATGGTTGTATCTATCGTGGGTGTTTTTATAATCTGCTTTGGCGATTCGACCACCATCGAAACGGGTCTTGTCGGAGATATTATCATACTACTGAGCATCTGGATGTGGGCGGTCTACTCTGTTGTAATTAAAAAGCTTGCCTCTTACGGACATCCGCAATTTCTTGTTACGAGAAGATTGTTTTTCTATTCCCTGGTGGTAATGCTTCCGTTTGTGCTTCTCGATAATCACAAACTTGATTTTGCCGCACTTTGCGAGCCCGTAAGTATTATGAACATATTGTTCTTAGGCGTTTTTGCATCTGCAATTTGCTTTGCCACGTGGAACTACAGCGTTATCAAGCTTGGAGCAACAACGACCAGCAAGTACCTTTTCATTTCTCCAATAGTAACGCTCATCGTTCAGTCATTCTATGACAAGACAGGAATTGGTATGATGGCACTTCTGGGTATGCTAATCACACTTATCGGTCTTGCAGTTTCGGAATTTGATTTTAAAAAGAGGCAGTGAAAAAAGTTTTCACTGCCTCTTTTTTGTCTGTACTATATTTTATCTTTTGTTTTTCATTCGCCTTTTGCGTTCTGGACAATTTTAACATTCCCCGCAAATAGCATCTGCAACATATATTCCCATAGCCCCTGCCTGACTTAGGCCACGCGTTATACCGCTGCCGTCTCCTATAAGATACACACCCTCGGTTACTCTGAATTTCTCATCCGTTTGCGGACGGATTGAGTAGTACTTGTTTTCACATCCGTAAAGAAGTGTGTCGTCGTTTGCAGTACCGGGTGCTACCTTGTCGAGAGCATAGATTGTTTCGATAATATTTGTAAGCATCCTATGCGGAAGAACAAGCGAAAGATCGCCTGCTGTTGCCTTAAGCGTCGGTGTAACAGTATTCTGACCAAGTCGGTGGTCGTTTGTACGTCTGCCTCGGATAAGGTCGCCAAAACGCTGAACGAGCACATTGCCGCTACCTATCATATTTGCCATACGAGCAATATATTCGGCATATTCCGTCGGTTTATTAAATGGCTTTGTAAAGTGAATTGATGAAAGAATTGCAAAGTTACAGTTCTCGGTCTTTTTCTCGGGTTCAGCAAAGGAATGGCCGTTTGCAGTGATTATCCCGTGATTGTTTTCCGCTGATACCAAACCACCCTGATTAAAGCAAAACATTCGGGTTCTGTCTTCAAAGGTTTTTGTGCGATAAAGTATTTTCGGCTCGTAAATCTCTGATGAAAATTCACGCCAGATGATGTCCTTCATTTCTACACGCACACCTATGTCAACCGAGTTAGATTCCATCGCAACACCGTTTTTTTCGCAAAAGTCGGTAACAAACTTAGCTCCGCCTCTGCCTGTTGCAATAATAACATTTTCGGCGGTGCACAGCTCTCCGTCTGTGCCCATCAGCGTGTGGATACCATCTTTTGTTTCAATATCTGTTACCGTTGTATCGCTTAAGAGTTCAACACCGTTTTTTTCGAGCCATTCAATAAGATTTTTCATTGTGAAAAGATTTTTATCCGTACCTAAATGGCGCACGTTCATATCAAGAAGTCGCAAATTGTTTTTTAAGCACTTAAGCTTCAGCTCTTCATTCGACTTAAAAAGCTTGGGGTAATTCTCCCCTGCAAAAAGTTCGAGTACTTTATCAACCTCGTTTATATATTCCATGGCAAGATCGTCGCCCAGAGCCTCACCAAGTATTCCACCGTAAGCAGTACCGAGGTTGAATTTTCCATCGGAAAACGCACCCGCACCTGCAAAGCCACACGTTATGCTACATACGCCACAGTGTACGCAACCCGCATTTTTACTTGCGGGACAACGCCTCTTATCTATTTTGTGTCCACTGTCATAAATTTTTACGCTTATCTTACTGTCATTTTTCTTTAAGCGGTATGCCGCCATAAGTCCACCGATACCGCCACCGATTATTGCTACATTTGTATTCATTTTATCCCTCCTGGAAAGGCAAAATTACAATTTCATTTTATCATCTTTAAAGAAATTTGTAAATAGTAATTTCAGGAACACACGGGTGAGCAAAAGTCTTGACTTTACTGTACAAATATTATAAAATTATTGTTAAGGAGCGTGATTTTTTGAAACGTTTATTAATGATAATTTTGGCTTTAGCTATAGCCGTTTTGGGCAGTGCTGTGGGCTTTGCCCAAGAGGATTTTCCTATAGTCATTTCCGACGGTGTAACCTCCTTTGTTCAGGAGGAGTATCCTACTCCCACCGGTGATACATTTTTTCAGGAGGAAACGGTTGAAATTGAGGATGACGGATTTAATTCCATGTTTTTCAATTCTCCCTCCATACCCTTTGAAGACTACATTGTAGATAAGCTTCTTACGCTTGTATCTAACATTGATGTTTCTGCTTATGGGATGAATACATCAGAATTCGAGAATGCGTATTACGATGTTGTGCTTCGTCATCCTGAGCTTATGGTTCAGACAAAATTCAAATCTTATGCGACAAACGGCATCGTAAAGAGTGCAGATGTTTTTTACTACTTTGAAACAGTTGAAGAAGTTACAGAGGCTGCACAGGCACTAAATGCTAAGGTTAACGAATATTTAGCTTTCGCACAAAAAGCTCCTGATGACCTCGGAAAACTACTTCTTGTCCACGATAAAATCGCTTATGATTACTACTACGATGATGATTTAGAGGAAGAGCACGCAAACGGCGACTACTTTGCCCACCATCCGTACGGCTTTATTTTGAGAGGCAAAGCCGTTTGTCAGGGTTATGCAGGTCTTTTATATGCGGTAGCGACAAAGCTTGGCATAGAGGCGGATTTCTGCAATTCCGAAGATATCAATCACATCTGGAACTATGTTAAGATAGACGGACAGTGGTATCATGTCGACTTAACATGGGGCGACCCGACATATTACGCCGACGAAGAACAAACCCAACTTGTTAAATCCGCTTACCACAGAAACTTTATGCGTTCTGACAACGATTTCATAAAAAATCACGGTGCATTAAGCACCTACAACCGCTTTGGCGGAAGTTTATATGAATGCACAAGCAACAAATTTGAAAGCAACCATCTTTTTAATTTGTCTTATTTATGTCTTATAGATTATACTGACGGAAACTACCGTCTTCCTGCGGATAGTGAAGTTGTATTTGAATATCCATCGCTTTACACAGGTCCTATGCTCGTTACAAAGCCGTATGAGTGGCTTGCCCCTGATGGCATAACCCCTGTCAATAAAATTGTTTATGTGTACACAGGCGAAGCAGGGCGTGAATATATGTCATTTGTAAGAAGGATTAAAAATGGTGCTATGGCGTTTGGTCAATCCTTCAGTGTTACCGACAATGGATTTCGTTATTCCATGCTTCCCAAAAATAAAGACGGCGCAGAGTATTCATTCTATTTCTTTGACCGCACCTCTCTCGCACCACTTTCGGTAAAACACACAGTAATTGATAATTAAATAAGAAAATACAAAAAAGGCTGATTAAAAACGAAAATTTTTAATCAGCCTTTTTTTGCATAGGGAATAGGAAAAAATGTTCAGAACGGACAAACTGAGCCAAGAAGCCGGCGGCTTATTGGGTTACCCGAAGGTGTGCGTTTGCACATCGAGAGGCGAAGTTTGTTCGTAGCAAAAGGCGTCAAAAAAGAAAAACACCGTTTTAAACGGTGTTTTTTCCTATAAGATACAAAGACTTAATTTTTGTCCGTACTATATTTTATCTTTTATTTTTTACTCGCCTTTTGCGTTCTGGGCATTTTTAACATTCCCTATATTACGCTTTGCCTACTGAACCGAAAAGCTCCATCTTTTCTTTAACTGTTGCTTTGATAGCTTCAGCACCGGGTGCAAGCACCTTTCTCGGGTCAAAGCCCTTGCCTTCAAGGTCTTTGCCTGCTTCGATGTACTTTCTTACAGCAGCGGTAAATGCAATCTGGCACTCTGTGTTAACATTTATTTTTGCAACACCAAGGCTTATTGCCTTTTTAATCATATCTTCGGGAATACCTGTACCACCGTGAAGAACAAGCGGAACGTTTCCTGTAGCTGCTTTGATTTTCTCAAGAGCGTCAAAGTCAAGGCCCATCCAGTTAGCAGGATACTTACCGTGAATATTACCGATACCTGCAGCAAGCATTGTTACGCCTAAGTTTGCAATAACCTTGCATTCTTCGGGGTCAGCAATGTCGCCTGCGCCAACAACGCCATCTTCTTCACCGCCGATAGCGCCAACCTCAGCTTCGAGGCTGAGACCCTTTTCTCTGCAGATGTTTATAAATTCAGTTGTTTTTTCAACGTTCTCATCAATAGGATAGTGTGAACCGTCGAACATAATTGAAGAGAAACCTGCTTCAATACATTTATGTGCCTGTTCGTAAGTACCATGGTCAAGATGAAGTGCTACGGGAACAGTGATACCCATATCCTCAATCATAGCGTTAACCATAGCTACAACAGTCTTAAAGCCTGTCATATACTTACCTGCACCGGCACTAACACCCAAAATTACAGGTGATCTAAGCTCCTCTGCAGTCTGAAGAATAGACTTTGTCCATTCAAGATTGTTGATGTTGAACTGACCGACAGCATAATGACCGTCTCTTGCCTTTTCCAACATTTCCTTAGCTGATACCAACATTAAACAATACCTCCTACATAAACTCTCTTTATATTATTGCATAAATTGGAAAATAAATCAATATATATTGAGTAAAAGAGGTGAATTTTGTGAAAAAAACACCCGTTTTCACTCTCAAAATCGTAAAATCTAATTTTCTAATTTATACTTTGTTTTTCTTTGCAACAGTTTTGATAACTTTTCTTTTTTGCAGTTATCCGTTTAAAATCAATTTAAACCAAATTTATGTTCATAAAATACTTTTAAATAACATAGCTTTTTCGGAGAAAATAACTCCGCGTAGGTTTTCTTCTGCTTTTTTTGAAATTGCAGTCGTAAATAATGTACCAAGCAGTGAAAGTTCCGAAAAATCGGATATGCCCTTACCCACTGACTATTCGGGCAATATAACAACGGTAAAAACTCCCGTGAGTAATCTCGTTAGGGTTAACAACCGTACTCCCGCAATGGTTGAGGCTAGCTCACTTGAAAAGAACTCACCTGCATTTTTAAGCGGACAGACGGAAATTCTGATTGTACACACACATGGGACCGAAAGCTATACGCCATCGGAAAAGTATGCCTATACACCAACCGACACGGACCGCACTCAAGACAAAAACTTCAACGTAATTGCCGTAGGGAACGAAATTGAAAGAACTCTCAAGGAAAACGGACATACCGTCTATCACGACGAAACTTTAAATGACTATCCAAGCTACAACGGAAGCTATAACCGTAGCAGCGAGATTGTCTCAAGCTACATTAAAAAACATCCGTCAATTAAAATTGTCCTTGACATTCACCGTGATGCAATCGAAACAAAGGATGGCGGCAAGGTAAAGCCGATTTCTGAAATTGACGGCAAAGATGCCGCATCAATCATGTTTGTTATAGGCAGTAACCAAAGTGGACTTAAGCACGACGGCTGGCAGGATAACCTGGCGTTTGCCTATCTTTTGCAAAAGCACACGGAAAGCCTTTATAAAGGTCTTTGCAAGCCTATAAATATGCGAAACGAAAGATTTAACCAGCACTTGGCACCGGGTGCAATCATCGTTGAGGTTGGAACAAACGGCAACACTCTCGACGAAGCACTTTTAAGTGCAAACTACTTTGCCAAATCACTGTCCTCATTTATTAAGAGTTACTCTTCACAATGACAGCTGTCGCAATCTTTCGGACACTCTACCCTTTTTTCAGAGCCTGTGTTTTCGTAGTAATTGTTGATTGCCGCTCTTATCGCCTCTTCAGCAAGAACACTGCAGTGAATCTTAACTGCGGGAAGGCCCTCAAGAGCCTCGACAACAGCTTTGTTTGTTACACCGAGAGCCTCGTCAATAGTTTTACCCTTAACAAGCTCGGTTGCCATTGAACTTGTTGCAACTGCGGCGCCACATCCAAAGGTTTTGAATTTAACGTCTGTAATAACGTCGTTTTCAATTTTCATATACATTTTCATTATATCTCCGCATTTTGCGTTACCAACAACGCCAACTGCGTTGGCATCCTCAATCTCGCCAACGTTACGCGGATTTGTAAAATGGTCCATAACCTTTTCGCTATACATTACTTATCTTTCCTTTCTTCAACGCCCTCATAAAGCGGCGACATATCACGAAGTCTCTGTACTATCGGGGGAAGCGCTTCAAGAAATGCGTCAACCTCTTCTTCCGTACTGAATTCTGACAAACTTACACGCATTGAGCCATGAGCAATCTCGTGCTCAAGACCGATTGCCAAAAGCACGTGCGACGGGTCGAGCGAGCCTGATGTGCAGGCACTTCCGCTTGATACCACAAAGCCTTGCAAATCGAGGCTCAGAAGAAGACTCTCGCCCTCGATATATCTGAAGCAAAAGCTTGTGTTGTTTGGGAGTCTGTCCGTCGGATGACCGTTAAGACGTGTGTATGGGATTTTTGCAAGCACTTCACGTATAATCTTATCACGAAGATATGTGATGTGCTTTGTTTTTTTGTCCATATTCTCAGTTGCCTCACAAAGCGCAGCTGCCATACCTACGATGCCTGCAACATTTTCTGTTGTGGCACGTCTGCCAAGCTCCTGAGCGCCGCCGTGGATGAGGTTTTCGATCTTAACACCCTTGCGGATATAAAGAGCACCCACACCCTTTGGTCCGTGGAATTTATGCGACGACATTGAAAGCAAATCAATGTTCATATCCTTAACATCTATCGGCACTGCACCTGTTGCCTGAACGGCATCAGTGTGGAAAATTACGCCTTTACTGCGGCAAACTGCACCAATTTCCTTGATTGGGTTGATTGTGCCGATTTCGTTATTGGCAAACATAACAGTTACAAGAATTGTTTTGTCGGTGATTGCCTTTTCAACATCCTCTGCACTTACTCTGCCGTACTCGTCAACAGGAAGATATGTTACGCTGAAGCCCTGCTTTTCGAGAAATTCGCAGGTATGCAAAACAGCGTGATGTTCAACCGTTGTTGTTATGATGTGATTGCCCTTATCTTTATTTTTAAGAGCCACACCCTTGATTGCCCAGTTGTCAGCCTCGCTACCGCCCGATGTAAAGAAAATTTCCTTTACGTCTGCACCGATTGCACTGGCCACAAGCTCCCTTGCCTCAGAAAGACCCTTGCGGGCATTTTGTCCGGGAGTTGTATATGTTGAAGATGCGTTACCGAAATTTTCCTGAAAATAAGGTAACATTTTATTTAAAACACTGCTTTTAACCTGAGTGGTCGCAGCATTATCGAAATATACCATACAGAATTTACCTCCTTTGCCACATTACATTATAACACTATGTAACCGTGTGTTCAAGCCTTTTTCACACGGTTTTTCGATTTTTTTCACACAGTTTTCTCGATTTTATTATCCATGAAGAGCCTTGTTTATGCCCTCGGCAATTATCTCCGATGCCTGTTTTGCCAAAACATCGACATTGTTGGGTGTTACTATCATATTTTTCTCTGAAAAAGCTTCGTTTAAAAATTCACTGCGGTTAATGTTTTCACCGCTATTTTGAAGCTTATTCATAATCGACGAGTAAACATCATCGGCTACTGTCAGCGCATCAACCACCATAGGAACACCGATTGCAATTACAGGCACGCCCATACTTTTTTCAGAAAGCTCTTTTCGGTTATTCCCCACACCGCTCCCGGGATTTATTCCCGTGTCTGATATTTGCACCGTTGTACCGAGCCTGCTGAGTTTTCTTGATGCCAAAGCATCGACTGCAATTATAATATCGGGGTTAACATGGTTTTTGATGCCCTCTACAATTTCCCCCGTTTCGATGCCCGTAAGACCCAATACCCCGGGAGCAATAGCACTTACGCTGCGAAAATCAAACTCAAAATCTATGTCCTTTACTTCGGTAAGATG
>JAZRPN010000132.1:0-7633 GCA_045649225.1 Clostridia bacterium
TATCCCCCCATATTATTGAGCCTATACAAAAGCTTAAAACAGAGCATTTTGGAAACCGTAACCCAAGGCTTCATACTGACGAGGTACTCATTGCACTCTCAATCTGTGCTGCAACTGATAAAAACGCAAATCTTGCTATAGAGCAGTTAAACAAACTCAGAGGATGCGACGCTCATTCATCAGTTATACTTTCGTCTATAGATGTAAAAGTGTTCAAAAGACTTGGTGTTAATGTTACTTGCGAGCCTGTATATCAGGAAAAGAAAAACTAAATTTCAGGAAGGTTGTTAATTTTTCTTAACAACCTTCGTTTTTTTAACATCAAAATATGTCTATTATTTGTACTTAGATTTCTTGACTTTGCTCTTCTCTTTCTTATATAATAGATTAAAAAGGAGGAGATTTTATGAAAAAACCTTTGTTATCAGAACTTACACTCAGGGAAAAAATCGGTCAGATGCTTGCACCCCATCACTGGGATGTGTACGGCAAGGTTGAGATTGGCTATGACTTTTCCGAGTGCGATATTGAAGAAGTGAAGGCTCGTTATGCAAAAGCGCAGTTTGGTACCATTCGTGGCGAACAGGTTGGTGTTTACTATGCCGACCCCGAAAACGGACTGAAAATCGATAAAGTTGAGGGATATGTTGAGGGTAGTCTTCTGGCAAACAACGCAATAAAAGTAGACACAGAGCCTTACAGAAAATTCCTTGAAAAGCACAATTCCTATATGAAAATTCCTGCACTTGTAGGCGGCGACTGCGCTATCGGCGGTGCCAGTGTGTTCAATGAATTGTCATGGATAATAAACTGTGCAGCAATCGGTGCGGCAGATTCCGAAGAGCTTACGTTTGCCTTAGGTGCCGCAGTTGCAAGAGAAATGCGTTGCGGTGGTATTAACTGGAGATGGTGCCCCGTTGTTGACCTTGGCAACAGAAATAACTACTCCACACTTCGTACATTTGCGATAGATGACCCTGAGCGCACAGTAAAGCTTGCCAAAGCATATTTTAAAGGAATGCAGTCCGAGGGCGTTGCAGCCTGTGCAAAGCACTTCCCCAGTGAAGGCAGAATGGAAGCAAGAGACTCCCACTTTACAAGCACATCAAACCCCGACACCATGGAAGAATGGTGGGCTGAACAGGGCAAGGTTTACAAGGAAGTCCTTGATGCAGGTGTATACTCCGTAATGGTAGGGCACCAGTCCTTCCCCGCTATGGACGATAAAAAAATTAACGGAAAGTACGTTCCCGCAACGATTTCCAAGAAGATTATAACAGATTTACTTAAGGGAGAACTTGGCTTTAAGGGAGTTGTTATTACTGATGGTATCGGTATGGCAGGTCTTTACTCACTTATGCCTTACGAAGAGCTTATTGTAGAGCTTGTAAATGCAGGTAACGATGTAATCCTTGGCTCTAAGCTTCCATCGGGCGACCTTATTGAAGCCGCAGTTAAAGATGGACGTATAGATGAATCTCGTATTGACGATGCATGCCAGCGTGTTCTTAATATGAAAGAAAAACTCGGTATGTTTGAGGACGACTACTACAATCTTCCCTACAAGGCAGAGGACATAGTCGGCGAAACAAGAAGAATAAGCGAAGAAATTGCAAAACGCAGTATCACACTTGTGCGCGACAATTTCAATCTTCTTCCGCTTAACAAAAAGGATATCAAAAAGGTCAGTGTTATCATTTCAACCCACGCAGAACACTTTACCGGTAAGCTTGACGCCCTTAAAGAAGCTTTTGAAGAACGCGGAATAGAGGTTTATATGCAGCGTCGACTCAAAAATGCGGCTGAGCTTAAGGAAATTTCTGATAACTGCGATTTAATTATCTATGCCGCTTACTTAGGAATGCACCAGCCGGCAGGTTATCCGAGATTCTTTGGTGATGAGGCAGGCTCATTCTATCACGCATTTACTCACGGTAAGGAAAAGTCCATCGGTGTATCTTTTGGTTACCCCTACATACATTACGATACTATGGAAAATGTTGATACATTCATAAACGCATACAACCCCCAGCCTGAAACAATGCGTGCATTTGTTTCAGCAATACTTGGCGAAATCGAGATTGTGGGTAAATCACCTGTACTCCTTATCCCAAGAGCAAACTCAAGATAAAGCTTAATATACAAAAATGCCGTTTTGATAAAACGGCATTTTTTGTATAGTTGACCATAGCTATGTTTTATGATATAATAATTTTGGCAAGTAATGAATCAATTATTCATTATTCACTATTCATTATTCATTAACATCGGGGGTGCGTATATGACAAGAAAAGAAAGGGCAAGTGCCTTTTTTGATGTACTTAAAGAGCTTTATCCCGATGCGGATTGCACGCTTGATTATTCCAATCCTTTCGAGCTTTTGATTGCAACTCAGCTTGCCGCACAATGTACTGACGCCCGTGTAAATATTGTTACAAAAGATTTGTTTAAAAAATATCCCGATGTGCAAAGCTTTGCAAATGCAACGCTTAAGGAGCTTGAGGAGGACATCCGTCCTACAGGGTTTTATCACAACAAGGCAAAAAATATAATAAACTGTTCAAAACGCCTCCTGGATGCATTTGGCGGAGAAGTTCCCGACAATATGGAGGATTTGCTCTCGCTTGCAGGTGTCGGCAGAAAAACTGCAAATCTTGTTTTGGGTGATGTATTTCACAAGGGTGGCATGGTCGTTGACACACACGCTAAGAGGCTCCTTTTCAGATTAGGTATAACAAAGGAAACCGATCCCACTAAAGTTGAGTTTGATGTTTCTCCGCTTATCCCGACTGACAAGCAAAGTGAATTCTGCCACAGGCTTGTTATGCACGGCAGAGCATGCTGCACCGCAAGAGCACCTAAGTGCAATGAATGCAAAGCAAAAGATATTTGTAAAAAAAGCGGAATAAAAATAAAAACCTATTGAAAATAAGATCAAAATATTTTATAATAGAAGTGATATTGCTTTTTGGAGGTAATACATATGTATAAACATACACATACTCACAGAAAATCTCATTCACATTCCCGATCGGAATCTGCCTACAGCTCATATTTAGACTGTAGCAAAAATATGCTCAGAGAGTCTGCTTCACATCTTAAGCGCCCGTCAACACTTATTGTTATACTGGTGCTTGTAGGTGTTTATCTGCTTTTAGGTATAGTTGGTGCTGTGGTATTTTCATTTTACAGCAACGACATTGTTCAGTACGTAACAACAAACCTCGATATTATCGTAAACGCTCTGCTGGGATTTTTCTTTGGACCTGTTACAAGTGCAATCGGCGTTTTGCTCTGCTCAATAGTTCGTATGATTGCTATTACGCCAAACTCTTCGCTTGCATACTTGCTCGGTGCGTTTTTCGCGGGCTTTATCCACGGATGGATACTTTACCGCAACAAAATTTCCTGGTTCGGCACACGTTTCAGAGGTTTTTACACTGACCTTCTCACAAAAACTATTATTACAAGATTTTCCGTTTCCATTTTGGTAAACATATTGTTTATGTCAGTAGCATACAAGCTTTTTGCGAATATTCCCTTCAGCTTTTTCCTGACATATTATTCTAAATCGGGCGTTAGCCTTTCAACCCCCGTTGAATTTATAAAGGTGTTCTTTATCTGTGCTCTTTTTGAAGCTGCAGTTATATTTATTGCTATCAGCATTGCTAACTTTATTGTTACACGCGTGTTCCCTGCATGGATGGCGCCGCCGTCACTCATTGTAAATAAAAAGGGTGAAATAACAAATCTCGAAGATCAGTTTGCAGATGACGACCCCGCTGATGAATACGCTCCGTACTAATTTTCTGGAGGGCTAAATTTGGATTATTGCTTTGACGATAAGATAGATGTTAAGCTTATAACCTTGTTCATTATAGAAAATTTCCGTATGCCGGTTCCTAATTCGTATTTGGTTGATATTATTATGCTCAACCCCATTATCAATTACTTTGACCTTGAAAATCACATTGCAGAGCTTTTTGATGAAGGGTTTGTTACATACTATACAGAGGATTGCGACCGTTTTTACAGTCTTACGGAAAAAGGGCAGAATGCTCTTGAGTTTTTCTCGGCACGCATTCCTAAAACTGTCAGAGAAAGGCTTCTCAGAACGATTAAGCTTAAAGTAAAAGAATTAAAAAATGAGTTGTCAATAAAGGCTGATTACGAAAAAATCAGCGATATTGAATATAAAGTTACTCTTGGTATAATAGAGGGTGCTTCTGAGCTTTTTTGCGTTTCAATCGCAGTAGGCGATGAAATAATGGCAAAAAGGATGTGCGCTTCATTTAAGCACGACCCGGAAGCACTTTATTCCGAGATTTTATCAGCACTAATAAAAGACAATTCTATATGAGGTGATTTTAATATGGCAGAATTACGTTGGCACCCGCTTACAAAAGATTGGGTTATGATTGCATCTCACAGGCAGAACCGCCCACAGATGCCTAAGGACTGGTGTCCGTTTTGTCCTAGCGACATTAACGATAAAGTACCGAAAAGTTTTGATGTTTTAAAGTACGATAATGACTTTCCCGCACTTTCTCAAAACCCGCCTGTACCTGACGATGTGAGTACAGATATTTATAAAACAGCTGAAAGTTACGGAAAGTGCGAGGTTATTCTCTACTCTCCCGAGCACACTGTTACTCTTCCTGAGCTTAGCCTGCCCCACGTACGCAAGCTTGTTGATTTGTGGACAGAGCGTTTTGAGGATCTGAGAAAAGACGAAAAAATAAAATATGTCTTTATTTTTGAAAACAGAGGCGATGTTGTTGGCGTAACAATGCCGCATCCGCACGGTCAGATTTACGGTTACAGCTTTGTTCCGAAAAAGCTCCAGCTTGAGCTTGAGTCTTCCAAGGAACACTTTGAAGAAACTGACCACTGCCTTATCTGTGATATGCTCAGTGATGAGGTAAAGGACGGTCGCAGAGTGATTTTTGAGAACGAAGATTTTATTTGCTTCCTTCCCTTCTTCTGTGAATACCCGTATGGCGTGTACATAGCTTCAAAGGCTCACAAGCAGTATATTTCTGAATTTAACGACAGAGAGAAAACAAATCTTGCAGATGCAATTCGCAAAGCGGCAGGAACGCTTGATAATCTCTTTGGCTACACTTTCCCCTATATGATGTGTATGCATCAGGGTCCCGTAAACACTGAAGACACAAGCGATTTCTACCACTTCCACATTGAGTTCTTCCCGCCGATGCGCAGTGCAGACAAGCAGAAGTTCAATGCATCAAGCGAAACAGGTGCTTGGGCTCATTGTAACCCCACCGCTCCGGAAGCAACAAGTGTAGAGCTTCGCGAGGCTTACAAGAAGTTTGTTGAATCAGATAACAAATAAATCCGAAAGGTAGAATATACTATGACAATAAATGAACTTAAACAGGAATTTATTAAGCTCTACGGCGGAAGCGAAAACGACCTTCGTGTGTTTCATTCTCCGGGTCGAGTAAATCTTATTGGCGAGCACACAGACTATAACGGCGGCTTTGTGTTCCCTGCATCTCTTTCGATGGGAACAACAATCGTTCTCAGAAAAACAGGTGCCGACGTTATCAGAATGAAAGCTACTGACCTTCCCGATTTGGTTGAACTTAATTTAGGAAATCTCAACGACTACCGCAGTCTCTGGTGGGGAAACTATCAGGCGGGTGTGTGTGTTGAGCTTAAAAATAAGGGTTATGACATTATCGGTTGTGATATGCTCTACCACGATACTCTCCCCCACGGTGGCGGGCTTTCATCTTCTGCCGCGATTGAAGTTGCAACTGCACTTGCACTCGCAACACTTTCTAACGAAGCAAAGGGCATTACAGAGCCTGTTGATATGATAGAAATGGCGTTTATCGGCCAGGCGGCTGAACACAATTACTGCAGTGTTAACTGCGGAATTATGGACCAGTTTGCATCTGCAATGGGCAAAAAGGACCACGCTATTTTCCTTGATTGCAAAAATATGAACTTTGAGCTTATCCCCCTTGTTCTCAAGGGATGCAAGCTTGTTATTACAAACACCAACAAAAAGCACAGTCTTGCATCAAGTAAGTACAACGAGCGCAGAAGTGAATGCGAGCAGGGTCTTGAGATTTTGAAATCGGCTCTTCCCGAAAAAACCTGCCTAGGTGAAATAAGCCGTGAGGAATTTGAGGCAAACAAGCACATTATCGAAAACGAAACTGTTCGCCGCAGGGTTGAACATGTTATCTGCGAGGACGATCGTGTTCTCAGAAGTATCGATGCACTCAAGGGCGGAGATATCAAGCTTTTTGGCGAGCTTATGAATGCAAGCCACGATTCACTTCGTGATTTATACGAGGTAACGGGCATTGAGCTTGACACACTTGTTGAAGAGGCACGCAAGGTGGACGGTGTACTCGGTACAAGAATGACAGGTGCAGGCTTTGGCGGAAGCACAGTGTCTATCGTGCGTGATGAAGCAATTGATGAATTCAAAGAAATAGTTGGCAAGAACTATACTGACAAAATAGGCTATGCTCCGTCTTTCTATGTAGACGATATTGGTAACGGCGGATGCGAAATAAAATAGTCGGGAATGTTAAAAAGTCCAGAACGCAAAAGACACCAATTATATAAGGTGTAGTTACTTTGGAAACATTTGAATAATATAAAAAAAGCGTGTCGCTTGTGCGACACGCTTTTTGGTTTGTTAAATTATTTAACCATTGATGCAACTTCATCAGCGAAGTTGTCTTCCTTCTTTTCAAGGCCTTCGCCCTTTTCAAGACGGATGTAGTCAACGATTTCAATTGTTGTTCCAAGAGATGCTGCAACTTCCTTTGTGTAAGCTGTTACATTCTTGTCGGGATCCTTAACGAAGGGCTGTTCAACAAGGCAAACTTCCTTGTAGTACTTCTTAATTCTACCTTCAACCATCTTTTCAGCGATAGCAGCGGGCTTACCTTCGTTAACAGCCTGAGCTGTAAGAATTTCTCTTTCCTTTTCAAGAACTTCAGCAGGAACCTGCTCGCTTCTTGTGTACTGAGGATAAGCAGCAGCAACCTGCATTGCGATATCCTTAGCATAAGTCTTGAATTCTTCTGTTTCAGCCTTTGCTGCATCTGCAACGTCAAACTTAACAAGTACACCGATTCTGCCTTCGCCGTGAATGTAACCAACAAGAGTACCTTCAAAACGACCGAAGCGACGGATGTTCATATTTTCGCCGATTGTAGCAATCTTTTCGTTAAGAGCATCTTTTACTGTCTGAGCATCGTTAGCAATAAACTTAGAATCAAGAAGTGCTTCAACGTCTGCGGGGTTTTCCTTAATAATCTGCTTTGTAAGGTTGTTAACAAAGTCTCTGAAGTCTGCGTTCTTAGCAACGAAGTCAGTTTCACTGTTAACTTCGAGCACTGCACCAACATTTCCCTCAACAACAACGTTTACAAGACCTTCAGCTGCAATTCTGCCAGCCTTCTTAGCTGCAGTTGCAAGACCTTTTTCGCGGAGGAATTCAATTGCTTTTTCCATATCTCCATCACATTCTGAAAGAGCCTTTTTGCAGTCCATCATTCCGCAGCCTGTTTTTTCTCTCAATTCTTTAACGTCCTGAGCTGTAAAATTCATTTATTATCCATCCTTTCGACAACATAATTAA
>JAZRPN010000133.1:0-1751 GCA_045649225.1 Clostridia bacterium
AGCTTATTGCAAGCGGTACACCGCAGGAAATTCAGTCAAACCAAAAGGTTATTGACGCATATCTGGGGGTGAGCGAAGATGAGTAATATACTTGAAATCAAAAACCTTGTTGTATCCTATGGCGGTATTGAGGCTGTTAAGGGAATTTCGCTCGATGTTCCTGAGGGCAAAATTGTTACGCTTATCGGTGCTAACGGCGCAGGTAAAAGTACAACACTTAAATCAATTTCAGGCATTGTAAAGCCCAAAGAGGCGTCAATCATCTATAATGGAGAGGATATTGTCGGCAAAGCACCGTATGATATCGTTAAAAGAGGTATAACGCTTGTTCCTGAGGGCAGAAAGGTTTTCCCAAATCTTACAGTTAAGGAAAACCTGCGCATAGGTGCGTATCTTAGAAAAGATAACCTTGAAGATGACTTTAACTATGTTTACGACCTTTTCCCAAGGCTCAAGGAAAGAAGCTGGCAGCTTGCAGGCACACTTTCGGGCGGCGAACAGCAGATGCTTGCCGTTGGCCGTGCACTTATGTCGCATCCCAAGCTTATAATGATGGATGAGCCATCACTTGGACTTGCACCGCTTGTTGTAAAAGGCATCTTTAATATTATTAAGGAAATCAACAAGCAAGGCGTTACAATTCTTCTTATTGAGCAGAACGCCAATATGGCACTTAAAACTGCAGACCTTGGCTACGTTATCGAAACGGGTAACATCACACTTAAAGGCACAGGTCAGGAGCTTCTCTCTAATGAAGAAGTAAAGAAAGCATATTTAGGTAAATAAAAAAATAAGCGATGGAAATTCCATCGCTTGTTTTTATTTGTCGATTTTACTAATATCGTACGGTGTGTTCTGATATACAAAATAGTTCAGCCAGTTCGAGTAAAGAAGATTCGCATGGCCACGCCAGGAAACAATCGGCTCATTTTCGGGGTTATCGTCAGGGAAATAGTTTTCGGGAACATCTGGGTTCAGCCCTGCATTTAAATCACGCAGATACTCAAGCTTTAAGGTGTCTACCGCATATTCTGAATGACCCGTTATAAATATCTGCCTGCCGCCGTCTGTTGCCGCAGCATAAAGCCCTGCTTTGTCAGAGCACGCAAGAATTTTAATTTCCTTATCTTCCAAGTCCTCAATCTTTACTGTTGTATGCCTCGAATGGGGAACATAAAACTCGTCATCAAAACCACGCAAAAGAATCGGGTTTTTGTAAACAACCTTGTGCTTGTATACGCCCGAGAGCTTTTTCTCAAGCGGGTATTTCTTTATTCCATAGTGGTAGTAAAGAGCCGCCTGTGCACCCCAGCAAATATGGAATGTGCTATAAACATTTGACTTTGTCCATTCCATTATTTCGCAAAGCTCTTCCCAGTAGTCAACATCTTCAAACTCCATCTTTTCGACAGGTGCTCCCGTTATAATGAAGCCGTCAAACTTCATATCCTTAATCTCGTCGAACACCTTGTAGAACTTAAGCATATGCTCCTGAGAAGTGTTTTTTGCCTTGTGCGTACTCATTTGCACAAGCTCAATATCTACCTGAAGTGGAGTGTTACCGAGAAGCCTTGCAAGCTGAGTTTCGGTTTCTATTTTTGTTGGCATTAAATTAAGTATGCCGATTTTAAGCGGTCTGATATCCTGCGACTCCGCACGGATTTCATCCATTACGAAGATGTTTTCCTGTGCAAGCACTCTTTGAGCAGGAAGTCCGTTAGGTATTTTAATAGGCATTGTGGTCTCCTTAA
>JAZRPN010000134.1:0-1797 GCA_045649225.1 Clostridia bacterium
CAGAAGGTTGCAGGCGGTATTTTCCTTATCGCGCCTTACAATGTTGACATAATGGCAGATGTGCGTGATGAACTTAAAAACACAGGAATCTTTCCGTGGGAATAAAAGAAGAAAAAAAGCGGTTTTTATACTCGCTTGACCAGGAGTCTCAGCTTTTGTTTGCGCACATTTACGACCTTAGTGTGCAGGCGGATAAATACGGCGGCGCACTCTATGGAGATTTTATTTCCGAAACGAACGCCGATGTGCTCTCGGATCGCAAGCACCTGCTTCCCGCAGAGCCTGTCCTTTTTGGCGGGTTTGATGGGGCGGAGCGCAGGATGGTTGGCTTTGTGCCCGACTACTTAGAGGCGGATTTCCCCATCAGCGTTCTTAAAATCACCTCGCGCAAGAATTCAAATCTTACGCACCGTGATTTTTTGGGGAGCTTAATGGGCCTTGGTATAAAAAGGGAAAAATGCGGCGATATTATACTGAATGATAATATTTGCTGTGTTTTTCTGCAAAGCGATATCGCACGCTTTGTCGACTCCTCTCTTCTGCGTGTCGGAAGCGAAGGCGTAAGCACAAGCATCGTAAGCGTGGATGAGGTTTCTCTTCCTGAGAGAAAATTCACACAAATAAGCGGTACCGTGGCATCATTAAGACTCGACAGCGTGCTTACGCTTTTTATAGGAACGGGTCGTTCGCACACAAGTGCATATATAAATAACGGGCGTGTGTTTGTAAACGGAGTTGTTTGTACAAAGCCCGATATGCACCTTGCTGACGGTGCGGTAATAACTGTCCGTGGCGTTGGCCGTGCAATCCTTGAGGTTGGCGGAACATCGCGCAAGGACAGAACTTTTATCACGCTCAATAAATATGCGTAAATCCCATAAGATTTAAAGGATTTTAAAATGCTTTTGTATGTTTTTATTTCTATAGCAGTTATTTTGCTTGACCAGTTAAGCAAAATCTTAATAACATCGCACTTTTCCCTTTATGAAGAAAAAACCTTGATTGAGGGAGTGCTTAGCTTTACTTATATTCAGAACAAAGGTGCCGCATTCGGAATACTTAGCGGTGCGAGGGTGTTTTTCATTGTAGTAACCGTGCTTGCATTTGTGCTTGCGTGGGTTTATTTCAGAAAGCATCCGATGAAAAATATTTTTGAAAAGCTCGGCATATCTTTTATTGCGGGCGGTGCAGTCGGCAATCTCATTGACAGGGCGTTTTTGGGTTACGTGCGTGATTTTATCAGTGCAGATTTTATCGATTTTCCGATTTTTAATGTTGCAGACTGTTTTGTCTGCATAGGTGCGGCAATCTATATTTTATGTATACTGCTCGAAAAAAATGAGGGTAAGTCAGATGAATGAAAGAATAGAACTGACAGCGTGCAGAAATGCACGCTGCGATGTATATATAGCCGAAAATGTTGAGGGTGTTTCAAGGAGCTTTGCATCAAAGCTTTTTGATGAGGGGCGTGTTTTGGTAAACGGCAAAGCGGTACGATCTTCCTTTAAGCTTAAGGAGGGCGATGTTATCTCCTTTACTATGCCCGAAGTGCAGGAACTTTCTGTTGAGGCTCAGGATATACCGCTCGACATTGTATACGAGGACGACTATGTGCTCGTTATAAATAAGCCCCGCAATATGGTGGTGCATCCTGCAGCGGGCAATTTCGACGGCACTCTCGTCAACGCAATTATGCATCATTGCGGCGACAAGCTTTCTGCAATAAACGGCGTTTTAAGACCGGGGATTGTCCATCGCATAGATAAGGACACGACGGGACTTTTGGTTGTTGCAAAA
>JAZRPN010000135.1:0-27939 GCA_045649225.1 Clostridia bacterium
GGCAATAACTGTTTTACCGCTACCAACATCGCCCTGAACAAGCCTGTTCATAAGCTTTCCCGAAGACATATCATCTGATATTTCATTTAGCACCTTTTTCTGTGCATTTGTAAGCGAAAAGGGGAGAATACCCAAAAACTCGTTAACATCACCAGTTTTGAATTTTATGCCTTTTTTGTCATTGGACGTTTGCTTGAGTCTTCGAAGCGACGTTTGCAAAAGGAAAAACTCCTCAAATACAAGTCGTTTTTTTGCTATTTCAAGGCTTTTTAAATCCTGTGGAAAGTGAATGTTTTTGATTGCAAAAGCGTGGCTGCAAAGTGAATTCTCCTTTGCAATGCTTTGCGGAATGGGGTCATTTAAATACGGATGAAATTTCTCATAAGCGGAAAGAAGTGCCCCACGCAAAAACTTTTGTGTTATCCCGCTTGTAAGGGGATACACCGGTACAATGCACTTAGTATTGTTGCTTTGAGAAGAAGGCTCAAACTCAGGCGAGGTCATATCCTTGTTTTTTCCACGAACACTGACCTTGCCGTAAAATGTGTATTCACGCCCGACGGTAAATGCGTTTTTAATGTACTGATTATTAAAAAATGTGCAGGTCATTATGCCGCTGTCATCACGGATTTGCATTTTGTAATAGACCATACCCTTGCGCACAAAGTGCTCCTCAGGTTTTGAAATAACAATGCCGTTAACGCACGTTACCGAACCGTCTTCAAGAGAAAAAATAGACGATACAGTCCGTCTGTCTTCAAAACGGTGCGGGAAGTAAGTGAGCAAATCGTATACAGTAGAAATGCCAAGGCGATTAAGTTGTTTCGCCCTGGCACTGCCTATTCCTTTTATAGATTCAATTAAAGCTATATCAGGTTTCATAATCTTTGTCCTTATTCCACAGAAATAATATAGTAGTAAACGCTTTGACCGCCATTAGCCACGAAAACATCAGCGTCGGGGAACTTTTCCTCAACCATATCGGAAAGCTCGTTTGCCTGCTCCTCGTCAACGCCCTCGCCAAAGTAAAGCGTAATTATCTCGCTGTCTTCATCTGCAATTTGCTCGATAAGAGAGAGTGCCGAAGCGTTTATATCCTCGTCAACAGAAAGTATCTTGCCCGAAGAAACACCGATGATGTTACCCTCGTGAATCTCTTTGCCGTCAATCTCTGTATCCTTAACTGCGTGCGTTACACTGCCACTTTGAACCTTGCCCATTGCTTTTTGCATCTTCTGTGCGTTTTCCTCGATATCTGCCTGAGGCTTAAATGCCATCATAGCCGCAATTCCCTGAGGAATGGTTTTTGTTTCAAGCACCTTAATGTTGCAATCGGCAAGCTCGCAAACCTGCTGTGCCGCAAGGATAATATTTTTATTGTTAGGAAGAATGATAACATTCTTTGCATTAACAAAATTAACTGCTTCCAAAATATCTTCTGTGCTTGGATTCATTGTCTGTCCGCCACGAATGATTTTGGAAACGCCAAGCTCTGTAAAGGTTTCTTCAAGACCATCGCCGTTAGCAACCGCTACAATAGCAAGCTCCTTTTCAGGCTCTTTTTTCTTATTTTCAGAAGAATTAAGAATATCAGTATGTTGTTCTCTCATATTCTCGATTTTGATATTTACAAGCTCGCCAAGCTTTACAGCTTGCTCCAAAACAAACCCGGGATGATTTGTGTGAATGTGAACCTTAACTATATCTTCATCGTCAATAACAATCATACAGTCGCCCTTAGGCTCAATGGCTGCACGCATCTTAGCTGCAGTTGCAGATACATTGTATTTGTTGATAATAAATTCTGTGCAGTATGCAAATTTGATGTCTTCTGTCTTTATAGTGCTTTGAGCGGGAGCGGCACTTTGACCGAGGGGAGAGTCTCCTGCAAGGTCAATTTTTTCTCCCTTTAATGCGCTCAAAAAGCCGTCAAAAATAAATACAAGACCCTGTCCGCCTGCATCTACTACGCCAGCCTGCTTAAGCTGAGGAAGCATTTCCTGTGTGGACTTAAGTGCAATATGTGCCTTGTCCATAACAAAGGTAAGAAATGCAGTGCAATCCTCTTCTTCGCACTCTTCACCAGCTTCGGCAATAGAGCGGATAACAGTAAGGATTGTACCCTCTGTAGGCTTGATAACAGCGCGGTAAGCAGTATCGCTTGCACCACGGAGCATTTTCTTAAGAGTCTGAGCATCAATCTCCTGAGAGCCTGCAAGGCTCTTTGAAATACCACGGAAAATCTGCGAAAGAATAACGCCCGAGTTGCCCCTTGCACCACGAAGAGTTGCCTTTGCCACAGCGTCTGAAACGGACGAAACTGTGTCAAAACCGCCTGTTTCAACTGCACGTGCGGCATTTATAAATGTGAGAGACATATTGGTTCCCGTATCACCGTCCGGAACGGGGAATACGTTAAGGGAATCCACAAAATCTCTGTTATTACTCAAATTATTTGCACCAGAAATAATCATTTCGATAAAAAGCGGTGCAGTTATATTTTTTGTCATAAAACAGCCTCCGTTAATTCGTAACCCTTATACTTTCTACCGAAATATTCACAGCCTTAACTTCCATTCCGATAATCTCAGAAAGGCGGTATTTTACACTGTGCATAATACTTTCGCAAATAGCATTTATATTCATACCGTACTGCACAACAATATACATATCTACGGTAATCTCATTCTCGCTGACGGAAACCTTGATTCCCTTTGCAAGATTTGAAGGTTTGAGTAAGCTTACAATGCCGTCTTTAGGACTTCTTATAGCCATGCCGACAACACCATAACAGCTTGTGGCAATAATACCTGCTGCATTGGCAATAACGTTGTTTGATATAACAATGCTGCCATTTTTGTTTTCTGTTTTGGTTGCCATAAATATACCCCCTTTTTGTCTTAACCTATATTATACCCTAAAAAATGGGTTTATGTCAATAATTATAAATTTAAAATACCCTGAGAATAGTCTTCAGAATCGGAAAAGAACAGAATTTGTCTTTTGGAGGACAAGTCCTCAAGAAGCTTTATTGCACGCTCTTTTCTTTCAGAATCGTACTGAATAAAAGGCTGATCAAGAATAAGAAAAATCTTGCTGTCCTTAAAGAGCATATCAATTATAGCAAGCCTCAGTGAAAAATACATCTGATCAATCGTTCCGCCCGAGAAAAGCTCACTCTTTCTCGGCACTGTATCATTTACAGTTATGTTAAAGCCCTCATCGGATAAAATATTGGTATATTTTCCATCAGTAAGGTGCGAAAAATACTCAGAAGCTTTACCGCTCAGTGCCGGGGTGAAGCTTCGGTGCATATTATCCTTTGCCGCTTCGAGAGATTCTATTACGATATTTACTAAATTGAGCGTGTTTGTAAGCGATTCTTTCTTTTCTAAAACGCTTGCAAGCTCGTCGCTGGCGAATGAGTCTTGTGCTTTGCGAAGCTCGCCGAGCTGAGCCTCGAGCCTGTAAACCTCTTTTTGCACGGAGATGTATTCAAGATAAAGCTTTTCTTTCTGGCTGTTGTACTCATCACGCTTTTTTTCAAGCGTACTGAGCTTTGAACGCAGAGCATCTATTTCTTCCTGAACGGAAATTTCTTTTTCGGGTTCTTGCTTGACAGGTTCTTTTTTAACGAACAGATAAACCGCAATGCCAAGCAAAACAACTTCAAGCGCTATAAACGTTAAATGTAAAAAGCAAAGAGCTAAACAAACCAATGAAAGAAATGCAAAAACATATTTAAGCGGATTAGATTTCTTTTTTTCTGCTTTTTCTGTGGCGAGCATCTGTGCGTACTTTTCTTTTTCAGCAATTCTTGCGGAAAGGTCGGCACATTCTATATCGATATTTCCCTTGTCGTGCTCCTTGTATGCCTTTTCGGCATCGGCTAACACGCCTTTTTCATACTTAAGGTTGTTTTCAGTTATGTAAATATTTTTGCGGCGTGCCTCGTCGTTTTCAACAT
Organism: Clostridia bacterium; assembly: GCA_045649225.1. GTDB lineage: Bacteria > Bacillota > Clostridia > UMGS1883 > UMGS1883 > UMGS1883. The sequence continues at coordinate 3,968 of JAZRPN010000135.1, forward strand.
CAATCAAAAGCTTTTGTTCGAATTCTTCAAGCTCGGAGAGCATTCCGCCCGTACCACGCTGAGCACGGATTGTGCGGCGTGTGTCTTTAAGGATTTTCTCCGCCTTATCACAGCTTATTCCGTCTTCACCTGCTATCGACATATCTGAAAGCCTTTGCATTATCTCATCGTCAGAGCCATCAATAACCGACGAAAGCTGCTTTATGCAGAGCGTACGAAGAAAGGTATCCTCGTCAACAGGAGCAATATCACTTTCCTTGCATTTTATTTCGCTTCCCGTTTCATCGTCAAAAACCTGAAAAATGTCATTTTTCTTGGTAACGCCGGTCTTGCGGTAGAGAGTTACCTTTTTCCCGTCATCGAGTGTAATGTGCATTTTTCCCTCGCAAAAGCTACTGTCCCACGGGATGCATTTTTCGCGAAAGGGAAGAGTGCCCCTTTTTTCGCCAAAACCGTAAAGCATTGCGTAGATAAAGTCAATAACAGTGCTTTTGCCCGCCTCGTTTTTGCCGACAACAACATTGAGGTTATCGTTAAAGACTATCTCTTTGTTATGAAATTTTCCGAAGGATATAATATCAAGTTTGTTAATTATCATAAAATCACCTTTATCCCCGAAAGTGCGTCAAGCCCCATTTTTGCGGCAAGATTAAAGTCTTTCTCGTTTTCGCAGCGTTTCTTAATTTCACGCAGGAAAATCCCCTTAAAACCGTTTGAGTTAAGGAGCTCTTCTAAATTTTGCCCTGCATTGCAATCGTCGTAGAGCTCAGCGTAGAAAACTGCCTTATCCACCTCGTCTTGAATAAACGAAAGTGCAACGCTAAACGTCGGGCTACCCACAAGATGGATTTTATAAAGGTTTTCGCCCGACAGTTTTTCCTTTAAAGCTTCGCCTGCATCTGCATTCGACGAAAAATCCGTAACATCAAAATCAAGGTGAATGTACTTGCGTTTTGCTGCGCAGATATGTTCAAGCCTTACGGAAGAATCAATCTCCACTAAGTTGTAGCCGATATTTCTGTCATCGGCAAAGCTATGCCCCTCGGGAGTACCGCTGTAGGCACAGAGAGTTTTGCCACAGTTAAATGAATACGCATCATGGATATGACCAAAAGCGGCGTAATCGTAATCAAATGCTTTGATTTTTTCTTCAGTATAAGTACAGTAATCACTGCCTGTAGTTAAATCTCCGTGAAGACAAAGAATATTAAATTTTCCGCTTTGGGGCGAAAACTCATTCTTTATTTCAGGAGCAGTTTTTCTGCTGTAGGATATTCCGTGAAAAACGGCGCCCAGACTTTCGATATAAATGCTTTCTCCCTCAGGTGAGAAGATATGTACATTTTGCGGGAAACCGCCATCGTCGGAAAAGGGAGAATCGGGGCACAAAAAATCGTGATTGCCGCAAACAATAAACACGGGAATATCACCGAGAGATGAAAGCTCTTCCTTTACAAATTTAACATCACTCTCGGCAGGATACGGACTGTCGAACAAATCACCGCAGATAATAAGTGCGTCCGCAGCCTGCTTGCATTTATTTACAATAGAAGTAAAACCCATGCGGATTTCCTCACGCCTGATACTTGCTTTATCGGGACTGAGCCGTGAAAACGGTGCTCCGATATGGAAATCTGCACAGTGAATAATTTTTAATGCCATAATGCCTCCAAAAATGTATTGAAAAGTTTGTGTTTTAGTGATATACTTTAATCAAATTAAAAGTAAGGATGATGAATAATGCTTTCACACACAGTTTGTTTTAAAATGAAGCCCTATGCCGACGGCAAAAATAAGGGCGAAAATCTCGTATTGCTCGAAAAGGAACTTAAAAAGCTCCCTGCAAATATTTCGCAGATAAAGGCGTATAATTTTGCCCTTAACGAAAAAGGCGGTAAGTACGACGCCGTTTTAGTTGAGCTTTTTGATGATGAGGCTGCTCTCGAAATCTACAAAAAGCATCCCACACATCTCGAAATTGTTGATTTTATTAACAAAATCTGCGCAGAAATGGTAGAAGTAGATAACTTATTTTAATCTGGTTAGCCAAAACGAATTATTTCGTTTTGGCTACAAGTCTGCAGATGGGTATTCCTTGCTGAGAAAAACGCTCTTCGTACTCGGTCATAATATTGCCTTTGAAATCACTGTTATGCAGGTCAAAGGTAACGTCCTCGAGCATAAAGCCATTTTCCTCAAATGTTTCGAGCGAGTACTCAAAAAGCTCGCGGTTATCTGTTTTAAAGCAAATCTCACCGTTTGGGGATAAGATGCGTTTGTAAATCTCAAGAAAACCGCCGTGGGTGAGCCTGCGTTTTGCGTAGCCCTTTTTGGGCCACGGGTCGCTGAAGTTAAGGTAAATTCTGTCTATCGAATTATCCTCTATATCTTCGCTCAAATCACGGAAATTACCCTGTACAAACCAAAGGTTTTTAAGATTTTGCGACTTCGCTTTTTCCATTGCAAGCACAATCACGTTTGAAACCTTTTCAACTGCTATGTGGTTTATGTCGGGGTTTAGCGCTGCGGTCTGGGTAATAAATCCACCCTTTCCGCAACCAATTTCTATATGTAAGGGTTTTAACTTGGCGGCTTCAGTTTTGAAGCCGTCAAGAATAATATCACTGCACGCATCTATTCTTTCATCAAGATGAGCGCGATTTCTCATTCGCATATTTTTTCTCTCCTTCGGATTTTGCATATACTTTATCACGACCGCTGAGTTTTCCGTAAACCTCAACGATTTTAAACTTTATATTTACGGGAACTGCTCCACCGGAACTTTGTGCTGAAATAAGGTCATATCCCTTTTCGCCAAGCACCGACTTCATTTTTTCGCTTACACCGCTGTCGTCGGTTGTTCCATCAACAAAGCAAAGCGGCGGGAAAAGCACGCACCACCAGTTTTCGCCCTTGCCTTCACCTATAACTATTCTGACAGCATCGTAGTTGCCTGCAGGGAGCGAAATATTTTCATAGTGCTTTGTGGGGAATGCAAAGTTACCGTACTCGACTTTCACATCGTAATCACACCCGCACTCTTCTATAACAGACTCCGAGATTTCACGATAAATATCAAGGTTATCTATAACATCGCTTTTCTTAGTAAAATCGTCAGACGCATGTTTTAAAATTGCATCGCGCACCTTAAGCTTTAAAAGCTGGTCAGCGTCTTCGTTACTGTTTGCAATAACGTGCAATCTTACAATTTCCTGAGAAAGCGAGGAATTTACATTTTTTGAATAACCCAAAAGTAATACTAAGGTAGCTGCGGCTACCGTAACAAGCGTTAATAGCTTTTTCATAAGTCAACACCTCTTTGAAAAGTATTGACTGAATAAGTATTTTTTATACAGGCGAGCAAATGTATACTGTTTTGTATTTTTTCCGCAATGCTTCTTTTGCTTTGCAGGCCTCGTCATATGTGTTAAAAATACCAAAAACTGTGGGTCCGCTTCCCGACATTTGCGAAGCTATGGCTCCCATTTCAAGCAAATCTTTTTTTGCGCTGATAAGAATCGGATGCTCACTCAGGCAAACAGCTTCCAAAACATTTTCCATTCCGCTTACAATAGTATACAGGTCTTTTTGCTTTAGTCCCTCAATTACCTTGTCGGTATCGGGGCGTGCAAAATCGGTGCACAAATCAAATTTTTTATAAACCGACGGTGTGCTGATTGAAAACGCGGGTTTTACAAGAACTATATAGCATTCAGGCATTTTCGGAAGAGGGGAAAGCTTGTCCCCGATGCCACTTGCAAGCCGTGTTCCTCCTAAAATACAATAGGGAACATCAGCGCCAAGCGATGCACCTATAGTGCAAAGCTCTTTAATCGAAAGTTTAGCGTTAAATAACCTGTTCATTGCCTTAAGTGTGGCTGCTGCATTACTGCTGCCGCCCGCAAGACCGGCACCTACGGGTATACGCTTTGATATATCAATTTTAACGCCGCAGTTTTTTATTTGTGTGTAATCAAAAAACTTTTCGGCAGCCTTATATGCAATGTTTCCCGAATCTTTGGGAAGATAAGGCAAATTAACTGAAAGCTCAATGCCTTGGTCGGCTTTGCTTACGGTTACAATATCATAAAGTGATACGCTCTGCATAACCATCAAAACCTCGTGATATCCGTTTTCGAGCGTACCAAGTACATCGAGTGTAAGATTTATTTTTGCAAAAGCCTTGTTTGAAGTTTTATTCATAAGGGCACTCCTATAATTATCATTATATTTATTATAAGATAATCCGCAAAAAAAATCAATACGTTTTAAGGAGGAAATAACTAATGCTTAATATCGGTTGCCATCTTTCGGCGTCAAAAGGTTTTGCCCATATGGCGAAAGAGGCCATATCAATAAATGCAAACACATTTCAGTTTTTCACAAGAAATCCGCGTGGCTTTGCCGCAAAGGATTTAAGTGAAAGCGACATAGAAAGCTTTAAGGAAATAGCAAAAGAGAATAATTTTTCTCAAATTCTTGCGCACGCTCCGTATACGCTCAATCCGTCATCTGCAGATGAAAAGGTGCGTGATCTCGCACTTCGCATAATGAAAGATGACCTTGAAAGAATGGAGCATATCCCCGGCAATCTGTATAACTTCCACCCGGGAAGCCACGTAGGACAAGGTGCACAGAGAGGTATTGAACTTACGGCAGATCTTCTTAATAAAGTGCTTGATAAGAAGCAGACTACAACAGTTCTTCTTGAAACAATGTCAGGCAAGGGAAGTGAGATAGGCCGCTCATTTGAGGAAATTCAAAATATTATAGAACTTACCGATATCAAGGATAACCTTGGCGTTTGCCTCGATACCTGCCATGTGTATGACGCAGGCTACGATATTGCACAAAACCTTGACGGCGTGCTTGACGAGTTTGATAGAATTATAGGTCTTGAAAGGCTTAAGGCTATTCACTTAAACGACTCGAAAAATCCGTTTGAAAGCCATAAGGACAGACACGAAAAAATCGGCGAGGGCTTTTTGGGAGTTGATGCACTGTCAAACGTTTTGAACAATCCGCGCCTTAAGGGAATCCCTGTACTTCTTGAAACACCGAATGAGCTTGACGGCTATGCCGAGGAAATAAAGCTTCTCAGGGAAAAGTACAAAGGATGAGAAAAAAACTGTTCCTTTTTTTATAAAACTATGGTAAAATAGTAATGTTATACCCAAACCGAAGGGAGTTTATCTTTTACAGTATGCAGAAGAACATCAGAAATTTTTGTATAATTGCACATATAGACCACGGCAAAAGTACGCTTGCAGACAGGCTTCTTGAGCTGACCGGCTCAGTTTCACAGCGCGATATGGAGCAGCAGCTTCTTGACAATATGGAGCTCGAGCGTGAACGTGGAATTACGATAAAAGCACGTGCAGTAAGGCTTAATTATAAAGCAAAGGACGGGCAGGAGTATATCCTTAATCTTATAGATACACCCGGCCACGTTGACTTTAACTACGAGGTGTCACGCTCGCTTGCAGCATGCGAGGGTGCACTTTTGGTTGTTGATGCATCTCAGGGTATTGAAGCACAAACGCTTGGTAATACCTACCTTGCACTTGACCACAACCTTGAAATACTTCCGGTTATAAATAAAATTGACCTTCCGAGTGCACGCCCCGACGATATAGTAAAAGAAATTGAGGATATCATCGGTATCCCTGCAGAGGATGCTCCGAGAGTAAGCGCAAAAACAGGTCTTAACATCGAGGAAATTCCCGAATATATCGTAAATAATATTCCTGCACCCACAGGTGATGAAAATGTGCCACCGCGTGCGCTTATCTTTGACTCATACTATGATTCGTACAAGGGCGTCATTGTATATGTCCGTATGAAAGAGGGCGTTATCCGTCAGGGTATGAAAATCAAGTTTATGGCGACAGGCAAAGAGTTTGAGGTTGTTGAAACAGGCTACCTTTCAGCAAAAGAGCTTATACCTGCAAAGGAGATAAGAGCAGGTGAGGTAGGCTACATTGCAGGCAGCATCAAAACCGTTCGTGATACTCAGGTCGGCGACACTGTTACCGACGCACAAAACCCTGCAAAAGAACCGCTTGAGGGATACAGAACTGTTAACCCGATGGTTTTCTGCGGTATTTATCCCGCCGATGGCGCAAAGTACGGAGATTTGAGAGAAGCTCTTGAAAAATTGCAGCTCAACGATGCTTCGCTTTCGTTTGAGGCAGAAACAAGTGCGGCGCTCGGTTTTGGCTTCCGTTGCGGATTTTTGGGTCTTCTTCACATGGAAGTTATTCAGGAACGACTTGAGCGTGAATTTAACCTTGATCTTGTTACAACTGCACCGAGCGTTATTTACAAAGTTATCAAAACATCGGGCGAGGTTGTCTGGGTTTCAAACCCGACAAATTTACCTCCCGTTTCTGAAATAGATTATATGGAAGAACCTTTTGTAAAGGCGGACATTTTTGTTCCGAGCGAATACGTTGGAGCAATTATGGAGCTTTGCCAGGAAAGGCGTGGCGTGTACAAGGGTATGACATACCTTGATTCAGAGAGAACAAATCTTCATTATGAGCTTCCGCTCAATGAAATTATATACGACTTTTTCGATGCTATTAAGAGCCGCAGCCGTGGGTATGCATCGTTTGACTACGAAATGTCTGAGTATGTAAAGAGCGACCTTGTAAAGCTTGACATACTCCTAAACGGCGATGTGGTTGATGCACTCAGCTTTATTGTTCACTCAACAAAAAGCTATGCCCGTGGCAGAAAAATTGCCGAAAAGCTTAAGGGAACAATTCCGCGTCAGCTCTTTGAAATTCCCATTCAGGCGGCAATCGGTGGTAAGATTATCGCACGTGAAACTGTAAAGGCAATGCGTAAGGACGTGCTTGCAAAGTGTTACGGCGGTGATATTACCCGTAAGAAAAAGTTGCTTGAAAAACAGAAGGAAGGTAAAAAGCGAATGCGTCAGGTCGGAAGCGTTGAACTTCCGCAGGAGGCATTTATGTCTGTGCTTAAGCTTGACGAATAATATGATTTATATACACATTCCTTTTTGCAAACGAAAATGTCTTTACTGCGATTTTTATTCCGTTTGCGATCTGAAAAAAGCAAAAGACTATGCAGACGCAGTGATTGACGAAATTGAAAATTGCGGGATAGAAAATACGCAGACAGTTTATATCGGTGGCGGTACGCCAACTGCAATTGGAGAAGAACTTATAAGGATTGTCAAAGCAGTAAGAAATAAGTTTTCGTTTGATGAAAATTACGAATTCACCGTTGAGGCTAACCCGGGGGCAGTAAGCCCGAAACTCCTTAAAGAGCTGTTTGAAAACGGGGTTAACAGAATAAGCCTCGGGGCACAGTCATTTAACGATGATGAGCTTCGTGCACTTGGCAGAATTCACACATCTGACGAGATTTTTAAAACCGTCGATGATATAAAAAATGCAGGCTTTACAAACTTTAATATTGACCTTATGCTTGCTGTGCCAAATCAGACAATGGAGAGCCTAAAGCATTCTCTTGACTGTATTGAAAAAATAAACCCGCCTCACGTATCGGCATACTCTCTGATTGTCGAGGAAAACACGCCGTTCTACGATATGGAGCTTAATCTTCCCGATGAGAGCGTAGAGCGTGAAATGTACTACTATGCAACCGACAGATTAAAGGCGATGGGGCTTGACCGCTACGAAATATCAAACTTCGCAAAAAAAGGTTTTGAGAGCCGTCATAACACTCACTACTGGCAAGATTTTGAATATATTGGCATCGGTGCAGGGGCTCATTCTTACTTTGGTGGCGAGCGTTATTGTAATAGTGCCGATATTGATGAATTTATTGCAGGTAAGGGCAGAAAAGTGGATGTAATTAAAATTTCTCCGCTTGAACGTAAATTAGAGCTTTTTATGCTTGGGCTGAGAATGACTGAGGGCGTTTTATACAGTGGTGAATTTCCCGAAAGGGTCAATCCGCTTGTGGAAAAGGGCTTGCTTGAAATAGCAAGCGGCAGGCTCAGGCTTACAAAACGCGGAACAGATATGGCAAATCTTGTTTTTATGGAGTTTTTAAATGATTAGCATAAGAGAAAGTGCCTTAAGGCTTATAGCCGTTAAGGACAGAACCGAAAAGGAAATGCGCTCCCGACTTGCGGAAAAAGGCTATGACCCCGAAGATATTGAAACAGAGCTTGAGTTTTTAAAGGAATATAACTACATAGACGATTCAAGATATTGTACTCACTTTGCAAATGACTCTGTAAATCTTAAAAAGTGGGGAAAAGCACGCATAAAGATGGAGCTTATAAAAAAAGGCATAGACAGGGAAATGGCTGAAAATGCGGCAGAGGAAGCTTGCGAGGAAAGCGGAGAAGTTTTGCTTTCGCAAATGCAGAAAAGATTTCAAAACGCCGATATGGAAAGCCCTAAAGAGCGTGCAAGAATATTTGGATATTTTGCAAGGCGTGGATTTTCGCCCGACGAAATAAAGGGCGCGATGAATAAGATGAGTTCCTTTAGGGATATAGATTATGAGGAGTGAGAACTTGAGTATAAAAATAGGGTTTGTGTCGCTCGGATGCAACAAAAATCTCTGCGATACTGAGAATATGATGGGGCTTTTGGCTGAAAACGGATTTACCATAACTCCCGATCCATCCCAGGCAGAGGTAATCGTCGTAAACACCTGCGGCTTTATCGAAAGTGCCAAGCAGGAATCGATTGATGTGATACTTGAGATGGCGCAGTTCAAAGAGGAAAACTGCAGACTTCTTGTAGGTTGCGGATGCCTTGTTCAGCGTTATGCTGACGAAATAAAAAAAGAGCTCCCCGAGCTTGACGTAATCGTTGGCACAACGGCGATTGAAGATATTGTAAAAGCCGTAAAAGAGGGGCTCGACGGAAAAAACGGCGATGTTATAAAGGATAAAGATGCCCACATTTCTGATAATCTTCCGAGAATAAGAACAACGCAAAAAGCGGTGGCGTATCTTAAAATAGCCGAAGGGTGCGATAATCACTGTACATACTGCGCAATTCCTTATATAAGAGGAAAGTACAGAAGCAGAGCGATGGAAAGCATCATTGCCGAGGCTAAGGCGCTTTCTGAAGATGGTGTGCGTGAGATAATTCTCGTTGCTCAGGATACCACACGCTATGGCATAGACCTATACGGAGAAAAGAAAATATCTTCTCTTCTCAGAGAACTTTGCAAAATAGAAGAGCTAAAATGGATACGTATGCATTATTCATACCCTGAAGAGATTGACGATGAACTGATACAAACAATTAAAACCGAAGAAAAAATTGCAAAATATCTTGATATTCCCATCCAACACGGATGCGACAGTGTGCTTAAGCGAATGGGCAGGCGCACAACAAGAGAAGAAATGGAAAATCTTCTTAAAAAGCTTCGCAGTGAAATCCCCGGTGTAACGCTCAGAACATCTATTATAACAGGATTTCCCGGCGAAACAGAGGAAGAATTTAATGAGCTTTGCGAATTTTTGAGGGTTGCAAAATTTGACCGTGTAGGTGTATTTGCATTTTCGTGCGAGGATGGAACTCCTGCCGAAAAGCTTCCAAATCAGGTGCCTGAGGAGATTAAGCTCACAAGGCGTGATATTGTTATGGAGCTTTCGCAAAGTATATCACTCGAGAGAAACCAAAATATGATTGGAAAAACCGTAACTGTTATAACAGAGGGTTTTGAAGATAATCTCTACTTCGGCAGAAGTGAGGGAGAAAGCATTGAGGTAGACCCAAAAATCTATTTCGGTGCACACAGAGAGCTCGCTCTCGGAGATTTCACAGAGGTTACAATAAAAACTGCCGATACTTATGATTTGTACGGCGAGGAAGAAGGAGAAGAAGAATGAATTTACCCAACAAACTTACAATGATAAGAATGGTTATGGTGCCCGTATGTATGGCGCTTATAATACTTGGATTTAACATTACTGCCGCAGTCATATTTGCGCTTGCAAGTCTGACCGACTTTTTTGACGGATATCTTGCAAGAAAGCACAACCTTGTTTCGTCTTTCGGCAAAATTATGGATCCGCTTGCTGACAAGCTTTTAACATTCGGCGCGCTTATTTGTTTTGTGGCAAAAGCACCTTCTTTTGTGTGGCCTGCAATTATAATTATTGCGCGTGAATTCTTTGTAACGAGTATGCGTGTTGTAGCAGTTGATAAGGGCAAGGTTATTGCGGCTTCATGGTGGGGTAAGGTTAAAACAAATGTGCAGATGTTTTCACTTATTTTTGCGATTGCATGCTCTGATATCTTCCCGACAGCAACAGCTGTTGTGATTTGGATATCGGCAATCTTTACCGTTGCAAGCTGGATAGCTTATGTGTTTGAAAATATTGAAGTATTTAAGGATTAATTCAAATGAAAAATTACATACGCGCCTGTGCTAAAATAAGCAAGGCAGCACTTCTTAATAATATAAGTGAAGTAAGAAAAAATGTTCCCGAAAACACGCTTGTTATGCCTGTCATAAAAGCAGATGCCTACGGTCATAACGCAGACTTAGTTTCAAAGGTGCTTGAACCTTACGCAGACTACTTTGCGGTTGCAATTATCGAGGAGGCAATTTCTCTCAGAAACAGCGGAGTCCAAAAGCCGATTATGCTTTTAGGCTATACTTCTCCAGGCTATTTTGACGATGCAATTAAAAACAATATCACAGTAACTGTTTTTACTCTCGATGACGCAAAGAAACTGTCTGATACAGCAGTGAATTTGAATATGACAGCAACTGTGCATGTTGCAATTGATACGGGTATGAGCAGGATCGGCTTTGCTTGTACTGATAAAAGCATTTTAGACATCAAAGAAATATCAAAGCTTTCAAACATAAAGCTTGAAGGTATCTTTACGCACTTTGCAACCGCTGATGAAGAAAACCGTGCATTTACTAATCTTCAGGCAGAAAAATTTGCAGAGTTCATAAATAAGCTTGAAAAAGAGGGAGTAAATATCCCGATTAAGCACTGCTCAAACAGTGCCGCTATTATTGAATATCCGTGCCTTGCTCTTAATATGGTAAGAATGGGTATTATTACATATGGGCTTTATCCGTCGGATGCAGTGGATAGGTCAAAAATTTTGCTGAAGCCCGTGTTGGAGTTTACATCAAGTGTTGCTTACGTAAAAAATATTTACAAAGGCGACAGCGTAAGCTACGGACGTGCTTTCATTGCCGAAAAAGAAATGACGGTTGCGACTATTCCCATAGGCTATGCTGACGGTTACCCGAGGATTCTTTCAAACAAGGGAAGGGTACTTGTAAATGGTAAGTACGCACCAATCTTAGGCAGAATATGTATGGACCAGTTTATGATAGACGTAAGCGGAATCGAGGGCGTAAAGGCAGGCGATAAGGTAACCCTTATCGGTGCTCAGGGAGAAAACGATATTTCCGCAGATGAGATTGCACGCCTTTCACAGACGATAAATTACGAAATCGTTTGCGGAATAGGTAAGCGTGTTCCGAGGCGTCTTGAGGAGTGATTTTTTGAAAAACAAAACAGTTTTTGTATGTAAAGAATGCGGTAACGAATCTTCAAAGTGGGTAGGTAAATGCCCCGCTTGTAATACGTGGAATTCAATGGTTGAAGAGATTGCCGTTAAAACCTCTTCTTCAGGAAAATTTGTAAAAAACGCATCTCCCGTTGTAATTACTGATATATCAACAAATGAGGGTGAGCGTGAAACAAGCGGCTCAGATGAACTTGACAGAGTCCTCGGTGGCGGGATTGTTCGCGGCTCGCTTGTGCTTTGCGGCGGTGAGCCTGGTATAGGCAAGTCCACACTGCTTCTTCAGATTGCGCAAAGCTTGTCAAATTCGGGCAAAAAGGTGCTTTATGTTTCGGGTGAGGAGTCGGATAAACAGATCAAGCTTCGTGCAGACAGGTTAGGGGCTTTATCGCAGAATTTACTGGTTTTGAACGAAACTGACCTTGGTGTAGTACTCGGTGCTATTGAAAACGTAAAGCCTGATTATGTTATTGCCGACTCTATACAAACGCTTTATTCCGAGGAGCTTAGCTCTGCACCGGGAAGTGTCGGTCAGGTAAGAGAGTGCACAATGAAGTTTATGGAAACGGCAAAAAAGCTTAGTATTACGTTTTTCATTGTTGGTCATGTTACAAAAGAGGGTGCAATTGCAGGACCGAGAGTGCTTGAACATATGGTTGACTGCGTGCTCTATTTTGAGGGAGAAAGGCACCAAAGCTACAGAATTATCCGCGCGGTTAAAAACAGATTTGGTTCAACCAATGAGGTTGGCGTTTTTGAAATGACGGATAAGGGGCTTAAAGACGTTTTAAATCCGTCGCTCATGCTCTTGTCGGGAAGACCCACTGACGCACCGGGCTCAGCAGTAGTGTGCTCTGTAGAGGGGACTCGTCCTATCTTAGCCGAGATTCAGGCTCTTACTGTGCAGACGAGCTTTAATATACCGCGCAGAATGGCAACCGGTGTTGACTATAACAGGGTTACGCTTCTTATGACAGTTCTTGAAAAAAGAGCTGGTCTTAATATAGGCTCTTATGATGCTTACGTAAATGTAACGGGCGGAATACGTCTTGACGAAACGGCAACTGACCTTGCGATTGCGTGTGCAATAGCGTCAAGCTTTCGAAATACTCCGCTTCCTGCCGATATGGCGTTTTTCGGAGAAATAGGTCTTACGGGCGAGATAAGGACCGTTACGCAGGCATCACGCAGAATTGCTGAAATCAAAAAAATGGGATTTAAGAGATGTATGCTTCCGTTCGATTGCCTTGGTGCAATAGATAAGTGCGATGGCATTGAACTTGTTGCGGTGCGTTCTCTTGGCGACGCATTACAGTATATAAAAAACGAGGGGAACTGACATGAAGAAAACGGTGCTGATAACCGGTGCATCACGTGGCATCGGTGCACAAATGGCACGTGAATTTCATAAAAATGGCTACAACGTAGCAATAAATTATAACAAAAGCGAAGAAAAGGCTATAGAACTCTCAAAAGAACTAGAGGGAAGCTTGCTCGTCAGGGGCGATGTAGCTTGTGAGGACGATGTCAAGCGTATGATTGACAAGGTTTTAGAGCATTTCGGAAGTATTGATGTGCTTGTAAATAATGCGGGTATTTCGTCATTTAATCTTGTGAGCGACATTTCACTTGATGAGTGGGAAAACTTGTTTAAGGTGAATGTAACAGGCACTTTTCTTGCATGCAAGTACGTATCAAAACATATGGTTCAAAACCATAGCGGATGCATTATAAATATGGCATCTATCTGGGGAATATCGGGAAGCTCGTGTGAAAGCGCTTACAGCGCAAGCAAAGGGGCAGTGATAGCCTTTACAAAATCACTTGCAAAAGAACTCGGCCCGTCAAATATAAGAGTAAATGCCATAGCCCCCGGCTTTATAGACACCGACATGAACAAATGCATCTCAAAGGAAGATACCAAAGCATTTACAGACGAAACTCCGCTTGGAAGAATTGGTACGCCAAAAGATGTTGCCGATCTTGCAGTTTTTCTGGCAGGAGAGGGCTCGTCGTTTATCACGGGGCAAATCATAGCCTGCGATGGCGGTGCGATTATTTAAGCTAATCACAAATTTAATCCTTCTTCATAAAATAGTATTAGGCAATAAAAGATTTGCCAAACTTTTTTTGAAGGAGGATTTTTTAATGGAAGAAAGACTTACCGAATCCTTTGGTTGTAAGGAAAAGGTTTGTATTCAGACAGATAAAATATACGATTCTTGCAGAAGTAAAGAGTGCATAGAATGTATGCGTGTGTACTTAACGGAAACCGGTCAGGAGGTAGTAGACCGTGCAGTTGAAATCAGGTGCAGAAAAACCGAGGTTATATGGGTGTTCAGCGATGTCGAGAAAATGCCCTTTAACCGCGGTTATTACACAGTTGACCTTAACTTCTTCTTCAAGGTTACGCTTGATGTTTACACAGGTGTTGCAAGGCCTGTTACGGTAGAAGGCGTTTCTACATTCAACAAAAAGGTTGTTCTTTTCGGCAGTGAGGGAAGTGCAAAAATCTTTACCTCAAGATTTAAAGAAGACAGTTTTGACCCACAGCTCTGGCAAAAAACAAATATGCCTAAAGCCGTTGTCGAAGTGGTTGACCCGATCTGCCTTGGTGCAAAGCTTGCCGAGCCCAACGACAACTGTTGCCGTTATTCCGACGAGGAAATTGATGTTTGCAATATTCCCGATTGTGTAAGACGTGTGTACGAGGACCGCTTTGTAAACAACCGTGAAAATCAGCGTAAGATTTACGTTTCAATGGGCTTGTTCACAATAATAAAGCTCGAGCGAAACGTTCAACTTCTTATCCCTGCATACGATTTTTGCATCCCTGAGAAAGAATGCGTTGCATCAACTCCTGACGACCCGTGCGAAATGTTTGCCAGCATAAATTTCCCCATTGACGAGTTCTTTCCTCCGGTAGAGGATTGCCTCGGCGACGATAAAAACGCATGCTGCTGCAGTGACGAAGAATAAAAAAAGAACCCCTGCCGGGGTTCTTTTTTACTTATAGAAGTCTTTCAGTTCGATTTCAATTTCTTTTGTTTCTGCGGTGAGAAAAACATTCTTTGGAAGCTTGAGGTTTAATTTAATTGACTCTTCTGACGAGTGCTGGGCAAGATTTACGACTTCTGTTTCTATATACTTAACATCATCGAAATCCTCATAGCCATAAATGGTTACAACATTTTTCGGAGGCAGAGAATGAAGCCTTCCGTCCGAAGTTTTAAGCATTACAGGAACAGATTTTACCTTGTAGAAGCTGTAAGACACATCAACTGTCGAGGGAGAACACTCAGCCCATTCAACAGGCTTGCCGTTTTTTCCTATTACGATAAGGTTAACATCCTTGACCGTAGTTTCGTTCTCATCCGTGGGGACAATCTGTTCAGTCCTTACTTCCAGGATATCATTTACAATGCTTTCGGGGGCTGAAACAGTAACCTTCTGGGGAGAAAGTGTACTGCTTCTTACCTTAAGCGTAGATGGACCGCCGTCAGCTATATCTGCCTTTATGGCAAAACTTTTTTCAACAATAGGCTCGACAATTACTTTAATATCCTTACCCTTTACGTAGTATGTTGCGTTGGTTGAAACTCCGTTAACAGTGGGCGAAAGTGTGTATTCACCTTTTTTATTGATTGCCGACACATTTATAACTGCCGAAAGTGTTTTCTTTGTGTTATCGGCGAGTATGTTTCTCTTTGCGGTAACCTTTACATCCACGTCTGTTTCAGAAATTTTGTAAACTGCAAAGCCGTTTTCCTTAAGAGCCTGCTCGCCCGTGATGGCAAGCGGAACATTTTTTACAGTTTTCGACATTGTCGGATTTTCCTGATATGCTACGTAAAACCACATAATAATTGCAAGGACAACGCACAAAATGTTCAATGCCAAACCGCTTTGTTTTAGTTTGTTCATTTTAAACGCTCCTTCCATTTTGTTATGAACGAGGACTCCTTCGTTTTGTTGTTTGCTACGTCAGGTGAAAGAGCCTTTATAATAGCTTTTTTAAGCGTTGCTTCTGTGAAGTTGCGGCTCATATTTCCGTTCATTGTCAGACTGATTTTGCCCGTTTCTTCACTTACTACGATTACAACTGCGTCAGAACTTTCAGAAAGACCGAGCGCCGCTCTGTGCCTTGTCCCGAACTCCTGACTGAGTGTATCGTTTTGGGTGAGCGGAAGTATGCATCTTGCTGCAACAATTCTGTTTTCCCTGATTATAACCGCACCATCGTGAAGCGGTGTGTTTGGTATAAATATGTTTATAAGAAGCTCGCTGGATATGTTCGAATTTATCTCGCAACCCGTTCTTACTATATCGCCGATTTTGGTGTTGCGTTCAAGCACGATAAGTGCACCGATTCTTCTTGCCGCCATTGCCGCTGCAGCCGAAGCAATTTCCGAAGCGATAGCGTCTGAGGAATCCTTGTCAGACGAAAAGAAGGTCGAAAGATTTGTTCTGCCAACCTTTTCAAGTGCACGCCTCAGCTCAGGCTGGAAGATAATCAAAAACGCCATAATACCAAACTGCATAACATTTCTGAGCAAATAGTTTATGGTGTTAAGCTGCATGACAGTGCTTAACCAGGTAAAAATGAGCAGCAAAACTATCCCTTTTATAAGCGTGCCCGCTCTTGTTTCACGAACGAGAGAGCTGAGCTTATAGAAGAGATAGGCAACTATAACAATGTCAAGCACATCTGTTATACGCAGTGTTAAAATAAAGTCAGGTATGTTGTATAGAATATCTTGAAACACCAATCAAACCGCCTTTACATCATATTAACTTAATTATACAATAAAAATAAAGGCAATTAAAGTGTTTTTTTGTTAAATTTAAAAAATTTTTAATTTATTATTTTATTTAAGGCGTGTGATGCAGAATCTATATCTTCCCTGGTGTTAAAAAACGAAGCCGAAAAACGCAAAAGTCCGCTTGATATTGTGCCGAGCGTGCGATGGGCAAGCGGAGCACAGTGAAGACCTGCACGGGTGGCTATGTCGTATTCAGTGTCAAGGCGTGAGGCCACGTCAACACAGTCGTGCCCTTTTATAAGAACACCAACTGCTCCGGCATCAGGAATTCCCAAAACCTTTACACCCTTGATTTGAGAAAGCTGCTCGCTAAGAAGCTTAGTGAGTTCGTGCTCTTTTTCGTAAACGCCTTCTCGCATTATAAATTTTATACCTTCGTTAAGACCTGCAATTCCCGCGGCATTGAGCGTGCCGGCCTCAAACCTGTCGGGAAGCGTTAGCGGCATAAGAGCACTTTCCGACATACTACCCGTTCCTCCCTCTATAAGCGGAGTGAGCGAAAGCCCCTCTCTTATATATAGAGCACCCGTTCCAAATGGCCCGAAAAGTCCCTTGTGTCCCGCAAATGCCGCCATATCAATGTTCTTTGCATAAATGGGAAGTATTCCACCTGTCTGAGCACAGTCAACCAGCGTAAGAACACCGTGTTTGTGTGCTACGCGGCAAAGCTCTTCAATCGGATTTACAGTGCCTACAACATTTGATGCATGGGTAACGCAAAACAGCCTTGTTTTTGGTGTGAAAAGTTTTTTTACACTTTCCGGGCTCACATAACCCGTGTGGTCTGCATGGGCAATTTTAACGGTAACGCCTATACTTTCCATCGAAATTGCACTGCGTAAAACACTGTTGTGCTCCATTGACGAAATTATTATTTCATCACCTTTTTTCGTGCATCCCTTTATGGCAAGATTAAGTGCCTCGGTTGCGTTTTTAGTAAATATTATCTGTTCAGGATTTTCAGCACCGATAAGCTTTGCTAAGTTTTCACGACACGAAAAAACTGTATCGGCACACATCTTTGAAAGCCTGTGCCCTCCGCGGCCCGGATTTGCACCATATTCAGTCATAAGTTTGTTCATTGCATCAAACACTTCGGGCGGTTTGGGAAATGTTGTTGCAGCATTGTCAAGATAAATCATTGCTTCACCCTATATTTTATTATAAATTATATTTGCACCAGACGGCGTTTCATAGAAAAACGCTCTGACTTTTATATTTAAATCGTCCGCAGCTGAAGAAACAGTGTCTTTATACGCATCGTCAAAACGCAGACTGTATCCGCAACCTTCCTTCGCAAGAGATGCGGGGGTCTGTATTATACGGCTCTCAACACCATATTGTGCAGCGTGCTTCTTAAGCCTGTTGGCCGATGTTATTGAAGCTACGGTAGCAAGCATAGTCTTTTTCCTTTCCTTAAAAGTTTTACAATACCATTTTATGCCTGAGCAGAGCGTTTTGTCAGCACACAAAAGAAGATTTAAACAAAAAACCAAAAAAAGTTGTAACAATTTCGTAAAGAATAACAAAAAAATGTTGAAAAAAAGATTACATAGTGGTATTATATATAAAGAGTACATATAGGAAGAAGGGTAATCGCTTGATAAATAAATACCTTAACAATATGATTGTTCATATGGGAAAAATTTTAGGATGCAAAGTCGGTATAATCGACAGCAGCGGTGTTGCTGTGGCATCGGGCGGATGCAGCGTTATAGAAGGGAAGTACAAGCAGATATTTAGCTTGTGTCTTGAAGATAAAAGGCACTTTGCCGTGCTTGACGGATACACCTTCTATGCAGTTGTTTCACGCAATAAGGTGGATTATGTTTCCTTTGTGAAATCTACTGACGAGGATGCTGAAAAGTTTGCCCAGCTTGTTGCAAGTTCGGCAGGCGGTATGCGTCAGATGCACAACGATAAATTTGATAAGTCCAATTTTATTAAGAATATACTTACGGACAGTATTCTTCCGGGAGATGTGTTTGTAAAAAGCAAGGAACTCAGAATAGTTTACGATGCGCCAAGAGTGGCTTTTGTACTGCAGTATGACGACGTAAATGGAACCGATGTTTTTGAAATTGTGAGCGAGCTGTTTCCTGAAGATGAAAAGGATTTTGTTATTGACCTTGACAACAATATCATCGTAATAGTGCGTGAAATTGAGAAAAATACAAAAGCCAAAGAAGTTGAGGAAATGGCAAAGCAGATTATCGATACTATAGCAACCGAGGCGATGGCTTCCGTTCGTGTGGGTATCGGTACAGTGGCTGAAAATGTAAAGAATATTGCCAAGAGCTACAAAGAGGCAAGAATTGCGCTTGAAGTAGGTAAGGTTTTTGATGAGGACAAGTTTATCATCAATTACGAAAACTTAGGTATTGCAAGAATTATTTATCAGCTTCCCACTACTCTTTGCGAACTCTTCTTGTCCGAGGTTTTCAAAAAAGGCTCTATAGACTCTCTTGATGCTGAAACCCTTTATACTATCCAGAAGTTTTTTGAAAACAACCTTAATGTTTCTGAAACTTCACGTCAGCTTTATGTGCATAGAAATACTTTGGTATACAGGCTTGATAAGGTTCGTAAGATAACGGGTCTTGATCTTCGTATTTTCGATGATGCCATAGTTTTCAAAGTAGCACTTATGGTTAAGAAATATCTTGTGTCAAAGCCTATGCGTATATGAAAGGGAGATAACCAGTGATAGAATTCAAAAATGTTACTGTTGTATATGATAAAGACATTGTTGCTCTTGATAATGTTTCGTTTAAAATTCAAAACGGCGAGTTTGTTTTCCTTGTTGGAAAAACAGGTGCCGGAAAAAGCTCTGCAATAAAGCTTTTAACGGGTGAGATAAAGCCTACATCGGGTGATATTATCCTCGACGGAATTATTGTGAATTCGCTTAAGCGTTCAAAGATTCCTTACCTGAGAAGAGCACAGGGTGTAGTTTTTCAGGATTTCAGGCTGCTTCCAAACAAAACCGTGTTTGAAAACGTTGCCTTTGCAATGGAGATAATCGGAAAGAGCCGAAAGGAAATTCGCCGCAAGGTTCCAAAAATCCTTGCTCTTGTGGGCCTTGCCGACAGGGCAAATAATTACCCGAACGAAATTTCAGGCGGTGAGCAGCAGCGTGTGAGTATCGCAAGAGCGCTTGTAAACAGTCCGTCAATTATCATTGCGGACGAGCCTACAGAAAATCTCGACGTGGAAACCTACACTGAAGTTATGAAGCTCTTTGATGATATAAACAAAATGGGTACAACTATCGTAATGGTTACACATTCAGAAAAAATTGTAAATGATATGTGCAAGCGTGTAATTCAGCTTGAGGGCGGAACTGTTGTGCGTGATGAGGAAAACGGGGTGTATAATCTTGGTGTTTAGAAATTTAAGGTATTATATAAAAAATGCGTCAAGCTCATTTGTGCGTAACGGGATTATGACATTTGCATCGTTTGCCACGGTTACGTGTTGTTTGTTTTTGTTTGGCGTATTTTTGATGTTCACAACTAATTTGAGCTACATAGCCAATCAGATAGAATCACAGTGCGAAATTCAGGCGTATCTTGGCTCTGCTGCAAGCTTGCATACTCAGCAAAACGCATATAACGCAATTCTGAGTCTTGAAAACGTAAGCGATGCAACCATAGAAACAAAAGAGCAGGCTTTTGAAAATTTTAAGAATCAGCTTGGTGAAAACTCAGATGTATTGGAAGGCGTTGAGGCAGATGAGTTTTTGCGTACATCGATAAAGGTTTCTCTTAAGGATATTCGCAAGTCAGACGATACTGCCAAAAGGATAGAAAAAATTACAGGTATTGAAACTGTAAAGAACAGGCAGGACATTGTTCGCAAGGTAGTGAAATTTACCGGTGTTGTAAACAGAGGCAGCCTTATTGCAATGTTTATCCTGCTTGTTATAGCGGTGTTTATTATTCAGAATACAATTAAGCTTAGTGTATATGCCCGCGAGGAAGAAGTGCATATTATGAAATTCGTCGGTGCGACTGACAGCTTTATACGTATGCCCTTTGTGATTGAGGGAATTATGATAGGAACACTCGGCTTTATAGTATCCTATACGGTAATTGCTCTGGGATATAATGCGGCAATCAGTTCAATTGAAAATATAATACAGTTGTTTGAATTCCTGCCTATTCAAAAATGTGCATTCCCGCTTGCTCTGAGTATGGCGGCATTTGGTATTTTTATGGGTGCGGCAGGCAGCGGTATTTCATTAAAACGCTACCTTAAAGTGTGAGAGGGGTGCTTTGGATGAATAAAAACAAAGTCAAACGCATTGTTGCGATGGCTTGTGCAATCCTTGTTGCTTTTGCTTTTGTGGTTTCTATAATTTCCACATCGGTTAATGCAGCTCCGACTCAAAGTCAAATTGATGCGGCAAAGAAAAAGACCGAAAACGCAAAGAAGGATGTTAACTCTGCCGAGGAAAAGCGCAAGCAGGCAGTGGCTCAGTACAATGCAATGGATAAAGAAATTTCAGAAACAGAAAATGAAATTTCGATTATAGAAAAGCAGATACAGCAGTCCGAGGCTGACCTCCTGGTTAAGGAAGAGGAGCTTAAGATAGCGCAGGAAGAGTATGACAAGCAACGCGATGTTTTCCTTAAGCGTGCGCGGGTTATGTACGAAAACAGTGATATCAGCTATCTCGAAATTATTTTCGGGGCGCAGGATTTTGGCGATTTAATTGCAAAAATCGAAATTGTGTCTCAGCTTATGACATATGACCAGGATATTCTTAATAAACTTGATGAGAGTAAGAAAAAAATAGAGAATGCAAAAACTGAGATTGAAGAAATTCTCGAGCGTCAGAAAGAAAACGCTCAAAACCTTACAGTGAGAAAAACAACTCTCGAAGAAAAGCTTGCAGAAAAGCAAAAGCTTGTTGAGTCGCTTGCTCAGGATATTGAAAAATACAAGGCAATATACGAGGCAGCTGAGGCTGAAGAGCAAAGACTTATCCGTGAAAATCAAAGTGCTATGTCTTACGGTGCTAATCCTGTTAAATATACAGGTGGCGTTATGGCATGGCCGGTTCCCTCAAGTCAGAGGATAACCAGCTCTTACGGATACAGAATTCATCCGGTTTATGGAACAAAAAAATTCCACTCGGGCATAGATATCGGTGCAGGCTACGGTGTGGATATTATTGCAGCGGCAGATGGTACTGTTACTCTTTCTGCTGATAACGGTGGGTACGGCAAGTGCCTCATTATAAACCACGGTAGCGGAATATCGACGCTCTATGGCCATAACAGTGTGCTGCTTGTATCCAAGGGGCAAAAGGTAACAAAGGGCCAGCTTATTGCAAAGGCAGGCTCAACAGGAGTTTCCACCGGACCGCACCTTCATTTCGAAGTGCGTGTAAACGGTTCAACGGCAGACCCCATGCAGTATCTCAGATAACCTGGAGGTAAATTGTGAAGTACAGGCCAAAACTTACCACAGCTATAATTTGTGCAGCAACCTGTGTAATATCGGTTGCTGCAACTGTGTTTGTAATGAAAAATATCGACACAGGGTTTGACAGACTTAGCCGTGTCGAAAAGATAATTGAAAAAAGTTATATAGACGAGTTTGATAAAAACAAGGCTGAAGATGCAGCGATAAAAGCCATCGTCGATAGTCTTGGAGATAAGTATGCTGTCTACTATAACGAGGATGAGGCTGAGAAAGTTTTTGATTATATTGACGGATACTATGTTGGAATAGGTCTCGAGATATTCTCCAATACGCAAAAGAATGCCATTGAGGTGGTTTCGGCTTATGAGGGGACTCCTGCGTTTGAGGCGGGACTGAGAAAAGGAGACATTATTGCCGAAATTGACGGCAGTAAATACGGTTCGCAGGATGTCGGAGAAGCGTCAAATTATCTTCGCGGAGCAGGCATGAAAAACCCGGAAAATACCAAAATAGTTCTTACTGTTTTAAGGGATAATAAAGAATTCAAAGTAGAATTGAAACGCGAAAAAATTGAGCTTTACAGAGTAGAACATTCTGTAGACGAGAATGGAATTTGTTATATAAAGTATAACGGCTTTACACAGGTGAATTCACAAAAGGTTGAGGACATCATAAATAATCTTGATGCACAAAAGGTCAGGGGAATTGTATTTGACGTAAGGAATAACCCCGGCGGAGAGTTTGACAGTGCAATCAGCCTTTGCGATTTGTTTATTGAAGATAAAATAATAATGTACACCTTAGATAAAAATGGTGAAAAGAAAGTTTATAATTCAAAAAAGGGTGCGTGCGATTTGCCGCTTGCAGTGCTCGTAAACGGCGCAACTGCAAGTGCCGCAGAAATTTTTGCGGGCTGTATGCAGGGGAATGACAGAGCGGTGATTGTGGGTGAAAAAACCTTCGGAAAGGGTGTAAGTCAGTCAGTTCAGTATATTAACCTTCTTGATTTGTCAGACGGCGCACTTAAACTTACCACGCATAAAAACTATACGCCCGACGGAAAGTGGATAAACGAGTCAATTATGCCCGATGTTGAGGTTAAGGATGATTCAGAAAACACTGCCTACAAAGAGGCTGTTAATATATTACTGAAAAAGGAACAATAGAAATGGGAAAGAAAATTTTCTTAAGAATAATTGCCGTAATGGTTGTTTGTACGCTTTTGCTTTCTGTGCAGACAGGCATTTTTGCAGAAAATGATTCTGCCGACAATAAAGCAGAAGAGAAAACTGAAGAAAAGGCCCCCGATGAGATTTCGGCGCGTTCACCTCACGTAATTCTTATTGATATGAGAACGGGCTCATCGCTTTACGCAAGAAAGGCAAAGGAAAAGGTCTATCCCGCAAGCCTTACAAAAATTATGACGGCTGTGCTCGTGCTTGAAAATTGCAATCTTGAAGATGTTGTTACTGCAAAAGAAACGGCAATTTCAAATGTTGGGGACGGAAGCAGCAAGCTCGGAATAAAAAAGGAAGAAAGGCTTTCGGTAAGGCAGCTGACCTATGCGATGATGCTGACTTCCGCTGCTGATGCGGCAAATGTTTTGGCAGAGCACGCAAGCGGAAGCATTGAAAAGTTTGTTGAAGAAATGAACAAAAAAGCCAAATCGCTCGGGATGAAAGACACTAACTTTACAAATCCCGTCGGCGACCACGATGAAAGGCATTACACAACTGCCCAGGATATGGCAAGGCTTTGTGTTTATGCAATGCAAAACGAAAGCCTGCGTGAAATAGTTAAAAGCAGTACGTATAGCATTCCCGCAACG
This sequence comes from Clostridia bacterium, assembly GCA_045649225.1. GTDB lineage: Bacteria > Bacillota > Clostridia > UMGS1883 > UMGS1883 > UMGS1883. The sequence continues at coordinate 27,574 of JAZRPN010000135.1, forward strand.
GAAAAGAATGATAAGGAAAGAAGACTTATAAATAAGAACTATCTTATAAGTACATCCATACGAAATGACTATTACTATAAATATGCTACAGGTCTTAAAACAGGCTACACAAAGGAAGCAAAAAGCTGTATAGCGGCAACTGCCGAGAAAAACGGAATGCAGCTTCTGGCGCTCGTGTTTGAGGCGGAGTCGGAGGATGGTTCTGTTCAAAGCTTTGAGGACTGCATAAATATGTTTAACTTCGTGTTTGAAAACTATTCTGCACGAAGAATTGTAAAGCAGGATGCGATTGTATCGCAAGCAAAGGTGCTTTACACCCGACGTACAAAAAAGGTTATTCTTCAAACGGAGACAGGAATTGAGGCT